>CAJXUJ010000143.1 GCA_913061025.1 uncultured Actinomycetes bacterium
TCGTCGAGCGCGACGAGTTCGACGCCAAGATGGAAGAACTGCGGGCAAAGGGCCAGACCGGGCAGTTGGACACCGACCGGTTTAATAACGACGGACAAATCCCAGGGGAGCGCCGGATATGACAATCCTGAACGAGCCACCCGTCACGGGGACTACCACCGAGGCGCCGGTCTACACGCCGCGCAAACAGAGCCTCGGTAAGGCTGTCGTCAACTGGGTCACCTCTACCGACCACAAGACGATCGGTTATATGTACCTCGTCACCTCGGTGATCTGGTTCTTCATCGCCGGTCTGATGGCCCTGGCTATTCGCGCGGAACTAGCCGTCCCCGGCCTCCAGATCATTTCGCTTGAGCAGTACAACCAGTTGTTCACCATGCACGGCACGATCATGCTGTTCCTGTTTGCCACTCCGCTGTTCGTCGGTTTCGGCAACGTCATCATGCCGCTGCAGATCGGTGCCCCCGACGTTGCATTCCCGCGATTGAACATGTTCGGCTACTGGCTGTTCTTGTTCGGCGGTCTCATCGTGGCTGCAGGATTTCTTACCCCGGGTGGTGCTGCCTCGTTCGGCTGGTTCGCCTACGCGCCGCTCAGCAACGCGGTCAACTCGCCCGGAGCCGGCGCAGATCTGTGGTTCCTCGGCCTCGCCATCGGTGGTCTCGGCACGATCTTGGGTTCGGTCAACTTCATCACCACCATCTTCACGATGCGGGCCCCGGGCATGACCATGTTCCGGATGCCAATCTTCACCTGGACGATTTTCATCACCTCGGTACTCGTCCTCATCGCTTTCCCGGTGCTCGCCGCGGCCCTGGTCGTCATGTTCATCGACCGACAGTTCGGCGCGGTGGTGTTCGAACCTGAAAACGGTGGTGCCATCTTGTGGCAGCACCTGTTCTGGTTCTTCGGTCACCCGGAGGTCTACATCATCGCCTTGCCGTTCTTCGGCATTGCTAGCGAGATCATCCCGGTCTTCGCCCGCAAGCCGATCTTCGGCTACAAGGGCCTGGTCTTTGCCACCATGGCCATCGGCGCCCTGTCCGTGGCAGTGTGGGCGCACCACATGTACGTGACCGGTTCGGTCTACCTACCGTTCTTCGCGCTGATGACCATGCTCATCGCGGTTCCTACCGGCGTGAAGTTCTTCAACTGGATCGGCACGATGTGGAAGGGCTCTGTCTCGTTCGACACCCCGATGCTCTGGACGATGGGCTTCTTGATCACGTTCTTGTTCGGTGGGCTCACCGGCATCATCCTCTCGGCGCCCCCGCTGGACTTCCACGTCTCCGACAGCTACTTCGTGGTGGCCCACTTCCACTACACGGTGTTCGGCACCGTGGTGTTCTTGATGTTCGCCGGCCTGTACTTCTGGTGGCCCAAGATGACCGGCAAGATGCTGAACGAGCGCCTGGGCAAGATCCACTTCTGGCTGCTGTTCATCGGTTTCCAGGTGACGTTCCTGGTCCAGCACTGGCTCGGGGTGCAAGGCATGCCGCGTCGCTACGGCGACTACCTACCGGTGGACGACTTCACCACCCTGAACGTCGTCTCGACCGTTGGCGCCGCGATCCTGGGTGTCTCGACGTTCTTCTTCATCTGGAACGTTCTGACTACCTGGAAGAACGCTCCCAAGGTCACCGTCGACGATCCCTGGGGCTGGGGCGCGTCGCTGGAGTGGGCTACCAGCTGCCCGCCGCCGCGGCACAACTTCACCTCGCTGCCCCGCATCCGCTCTGAGCGTCCGGCGTTCGATCTCCACCATCCCGAACTCGCCCCGCCGAGTGCTCGATCTCAACCGCAGATCAGCAGCAGTGCTAGCAGCTCGGGTGGGATGCACTAATGAAGATCGAAGGCTGGACTTTCGTCCTCGGGTTCATCTTCTACGGGATCGTCGGAGGTGCCTATTGGTACTTCAGCGGCGACGTCGTAGGGACCACGCTGCTGGTTCTTACCGGAGCCCTTGCTTTCCTGGTCGCGTTTTATGTCCTCTACACCGCCAAGCGCGTTTTCCCGCGCCCCGAGGATCGACAAGATGCTGAGATCGACGAGGCGGACCCCGAGTACGGCTTCTTCAGCCCGCACTCCTGGTGGCCACTGGTCGTGGCTCTCGGCGCCGCGATCATTGCCCTCGGGCTCGTGTTCGCGGTCTGGGTGATCGTCTTTGGTGTCACCGTCTTGATGCTGGGCATCATCGGCTGGCTCTTCGAGTACTACCGCGGGGAATTCGCCCGGTAAGAGGAGGCCCTGGCTGACAGGTCAGATTTGGGCGTGGTCGTGCGCGCTCCCGATCGCCAGCACGTACCCTGGACGCAGTAGCCGAGATTCGTGGGGGATCGTCGCGTGTTCGCTAGCAAGACCCGGGTTGTAGGTGCTGCCGGTGTGGCGGTGCTCGCCCTTAGTGCATGTCAGCCCACCATGACGCTGACCACCGCCGAGGTGGATCCACAGCCCGCGGTCACGATTACCGCTACCCCTCAGGCCATCGATGTCGAGCCTGCGACCCCGATCGTCATCGAGGCCGATGGCGGTCGCCTGCAGGATGTCCAAGTCACCGGTCCCACGGGCCTGATCGAGGGCGAGTGGGATCCTGAGCGGACCCGCTGGATATCTACGGCGGAAACGCTGGACTACGGCGCCTCATACACGATCCAGGCGCAGGCGTACGACTCTCGCGGCAACATCGTTTCCGAGACCTCTCGGTTCAGCACCCTGGAGCCGGAGAAGTTCTTCAAGGCCTACGCCGAGCCGGCCGACGGCGACGTCGTTGGAGTCGGGATTCCGATCACTGTGAACTTCAACAAGAAGGTCAAGAACAAGGCGGAAGTTGAGCAGGCGATGATCGTGCGCACTCCCGAACCACTCGTGGGTGCGTGGGCGTGGAAGGACGATAAGACTGCGGAATTCCGCCCGAAGGAGCTATGGCCGGGGGACATGGACGTCACGGTCGAACTCAACTTCGAGGGTGTGCAGGCCAAGGACGGTGTGTTCGGCAAGGAAGATACTTCTCAGACTTTCCGTTACCGACCCTCGATGGTGAGTGTTGTTGATGCCGACACCTACACGATGGAAGTCTTCAAGGCTGGTGAACTCGTCAACACCATTCCGGTCACGACGGGTAAGGAAGGCTGGGAGACCCGAAGCGGAACCAAGGTGCTGCTCACCAAAGAACGCTCGCGGTTGATGGACGCGGCGTCCGGCGGGATAAGTGAGGAGAACCCCGAGTATTGGCGGGTCGAGGCGCCCTACGCAATGCGGCTGACCTACTCGGGCGAGTTCGTCCACGGAGCGCCCTGGAGTGTTTCATCGCAGGGCAATGCCAACGTCAGCCACGGGTGCGTAGGGATGAGCGAGTCAAACGCCGCGTGGTGGTGGAATGAGAACGAGATCGGTGACGTCGTTGTCGTCAAGAACACCGGGCGCCCGCAATCAAATGATGGAAACGGCCTGACCATCTGGAACGACGAGTGGCATCAGTGGCTCGAGCGTTCAGCTAATGGCGCGGTCTTCACCCAGCCGCTGACGAGTCCGGACGCCGGTTCAACTGCGGCTACCACGGTAGTTCAGTCGAATGCAGCGCCTGTCTCGCTGACCAGCCAGTAACCTCGCTGCGACGACACCCGCCGGGACGCGCGAAAGGCAGCGATCATGGGATTTGGCGACGCAGTACG
>CAJXUJ010000144.1 GCA_913061025.1 uncultured Actinomycetes bacterium
TGAAGGCGCGACGAATCGGAATCCTTCAATCACGCGTGTACATCTGGAACGTCGACCGAATGGCCGAGGAAGCGTCCATCACGCAGGGCCGGATGCAGCGGCGCAACGTGCTCGATCGCATCGAGATCAATCGTCGGATGGACTCGCTCCTGGCTGATTCATCCGAGGATTTGCGATTGGCCAAGGCGGTGAAATTCCTACGACACGAGGGCTACCTCTACCTCTCGGCGATTGCAGAAAACCCTGATCCGGATGCCGCGCAGACCACAGCAGATGTGCTGCGCGAGTACGTCGAGCGGGTGGACCCTCGGGCGTTCGAAGACGTGCGGCCTGCATTGCGCGTGGCTCTGTACGGGCTGCTGATCGACGATCTGGATCTCGTGCGGCGGGCGATCCGATGGGAGCGCTGGGCGTCGGTGGTCGACACCGTCGTCGTTCGCGAAGCGACGGGTGAGGGTGGCCGTGATTACTGGCGAACTCCGGGGGAAAGCGAGGTGCTGGGTCGGACGGAGCGAACGTGGCTTGATGTCACGCATCTGCATCTGACCGACATGCCGTTCTCCGTCCGCCGGTACTTCCACGAACTTTCGTCGTTGACGGTGACCCGTTCGCGCGTGGATGCTGTGGTTCGGACGACAGACTTCGCATCCGACCTCGGTCCCGACGTCCAGGCCCACCTGGTCTGGGCGGACCGGATGGGAACGGTTATTGCGTCACTAGCGCTGTCACGTGGATCTGCTAGCGCGGACGGAGTGATCTCGTGGACGGGCAGTGGACAGGTCACCGCGCACATTCAACGTCCACTGATGAAGCCCGACAAGGGTTCGGTTGCCGTCCGACTCTCACGAGGGTCCGAGGTGAACACCACCGTCGTGAGGGCGCCCTCGTTGTCGGTGGATGACATCTTCGTCCCAATCCCAGCCGTGGCGTTCGCCGACCGGCCGGCGGGAGCAGAACTGCTGCGGGGTGAGCGCGCCTCCGTTGGCTGGCAACCGGCGGGTCTGGCCAGCGGACCGGTGGCGTGGAGCCGTCGATTGGGGCACGCGGCCCGCCGTCGAATCCCGGGATCGAACGAGGAGCTCTACCGGGCCCGCAAGGCGCTGCTTCCCGGACGAGTGGATCTCGACTCGACGCGACCGGTTGTCGCCTACCTCCCGGCACCCGCGGCGGGCGGGCCACGTTCGTGGCCGTTGGATCTGACGGCGTGGGACCGGGAGATGGCCGACCATTGCTATCTGGCGGTCGCCGGCGACATCGACGAATCGGTACCGACTCGGCTGTGGGGATCGATCCGTGATGCGCGGTCGCTTCCCATCGGAGCTGTCATGGAGGCCGCCCGGGTGATCATCACCGACGATCCCGCGTTCATCGAGATTGCGGGACCGTCCATCGTCTTTCGACCTGATTCCGGAGCCGCTCGCTATCTGCTTCCGGATTTGCCCGAGGGGTATCCGGTTGTCGTCACGACCGAGGCACTCGCGGATGCCGTCCGCGCAGTACTGCGGGAGGGATTGTGACCAGGATCGTTGTCTGTGCGAACAACATCGATGAACTCGGTGGTGCTCAGCGGGTGGTTCGGGTGCTCGCGCAGGGTTTCCACGACCGCGGTCACGATGTCACGGCTATCGGAGTGACTCCATTCGAACCGGCGCACGCCTTCGCCGGTGACTACGCCACCCGCGTTCTCATGTCCGAGGTGTGGCCGAAGAAGTCAACGCAGACCGAGCGCGTTCGGGCCAATCTGCGCAAGGAAGCTGTCGCGAACATGGCTGAGGTGTTGAGGTCAGCCGGCGGTGAACAATCCATCATCATTACCGCTCAGGTGTGGGCTATGGAGATCCTTGCCGACGCTCTCGCTTCGGTTAGCCCCGACGTGCGGGCTAGTTGGACCGTCATCGGGCAGTACCACGGCGCCTATGCAGCCGCCGCCTCTGGACGGGACCTCGATCGAATTCTGCGCTCGTACGGGCCGGTGTCCGTCTTCACCGCGCTCACCGCTGAGGACGGCGCTGCATTCACATCGGCGGGGCTCAACAACGTTGTTGCGATGCCCAACCCGTTGGCGTTCTGGCCGGATGGAGTTGCGGAGCCGGTTGGCGAGGATCGGAGCCTTGTGTATCTCGGCCGGCTATCGCAGGAAAAAGGCGTCGACTTGCTCATTGACGCATGGAGTTTGATCGCCGATTCGCATCCACGGTGGCGTCTGCAGATCGTCGGTGACGGGCCAGAGCGACATGCACTGCAGATGCAGGCAGGGGATCTGGCCGGATCGGATCGGATCGACTGGCAGGAGGTAACCGCGGATCCTGGGGCGGTGCTCGCGGATGCGAGCCTGCTCGTCCTTCCGTCCCGGACTGAAGGCCTGCCGCTGGTGCTCGCCGAGGCTCAGGCCTATGGAGTTCCCGTGATCGCCACCGATTGCTCGAGTGGTGTCCGAGAGTTGGTGGGGGACTGGGGCATGCTCACACCGCGGGGAGACTCCCGGGCGCTTGCCCGATCCCTCGACGCCGCGATGTCCGATGTCGCGTGGCGCGCGTCATCGGGTGCGCGTGGCCGGCAGGAAATGGAGCGCTACCGCCTAGAAACCGTTCTCGATGAGTGGGATGTGGTTATCCAGCGCGCGTTGCGTTGAGACTTACAGATGCTCGTTCGCGCGAGTGAGGTCTTCTTCGAAGTCCACCTCGACCGCGAAGTACTCACCGATGTCGACCGGGGTCACCTGCATGCCGTCCTTATCGATCGACAGTTCGATGCCACGCTCGAAATAGTCGGTCTCGGTGCACTCCGCCAGCCGTGAGATGAGTGCGGTCTTGTCGCTAGATGAGACGTAGTTGATTCCAACCGCCTCACCGCGGGCATCGATCACCTGCTTGGAGAGCTCGGCAACGTTTCCTGCGTCGTCGACGGTGTACTTGACTTCTTCTTCGCCCACAGCGGCCGTGTTGACGCAGATGAAACTGCGATCCTCATCGATGAGCGGCTGCACCGCGGATAGGACAGCCGGATCGAAGACCACATCACCGTTCATCCACAGCACCCCGCCGGCTGCAGAGAGCCGGAGTGCCTTCAGCAGGCTCCGATTGGTGTTTGTTTGGTCGTAGGCCTCGTTGTAGATGTACGTGACATCGGGAAAGGCTTCAAGGATGAGGTCGAGTTTGAAGCCGACAACCGTGGTGATGCGCAGGTCATCGCCGAAAACGTGATTCAAGTTGTCCATCTGCTGTTGCATGATCGTGCGCCCGTCGCTGAGCGGCGTGAGGGGCTTCGGGAATGGTCGACCGAGTCGAGTACCCATACCCGCCGCGAGGATCACTGCCTGGACTGTCATGCGCTCTCCTCGGAGACGGTTCGGATACGACTGAGTTTGCGGAGTGCTTGATCGTGCTCGTCGATGGCGTGCTTGAGCTCGTGCCAGAAGCGCTGGGTGCTGTCGCCGGGACCCAGGTTGCCGAAGTAGTGCTCGCGGATCTGCTGCGTTTGCGCGTTCGGGCCGGCGGCGATGACTGTCGCTAGGTCGCTCGTCAGGTCTGCAATAGACGCGGCATCGACGATGTGGCAGGCGCATGCGACGGGTGACTCGGCGAGAAGCGCCTCGCGATTGCTGCGTCGGTCGGTGAG
>CAJXUJ010000145.1 GCA_913061025.1 uncultured Actinomycetes bacterium
GCTCATCTCGCGGCCCCGCATCCCGAACTTGATGTGCCGGATCCCTACTACGGCGGCGACGATGGATTCAACGACGTCCTTGCCATGATCGAGTCCGCAGCCGATGGACTCATAACGCAACTACCGGCCCAGATGGGCCGGTAGTCGACAGGTCTTGCTGAGTACGTGCGGATTACGCCGGTGGCGCTCCGTACTGGTTCTCGCCCGGGTTTCCGGCCTGCGCCCACAGCACGATCATGATGATGATGCCCACACAAGGGATCAAGACCAACAACTGCAACCAGCCGCTCTTGCCGGTGTCGTGCATACGTCGCGCGCCCGCCGCGTACAGCGGGATAGCCAACGCAATCGTGACAAGGCCGCTCAGCAGGTAATAGGCCGTGGCGTCGGCACCAAGGATCGCCGCCAGTACGCCTTGGACCACCGCAGCAACAATGATCACGAACAGGTAGAACCACCAGAACTCCGAACGACGCGCGCGGCCGTTGAAGTTCGCGTAGTTGCTGAAGCAATACGAAATGGACTGACCGAAACTCACGTTTCCTCCTCATTAGCGTGCGTCCTCGGCGTCCGACCCCCTCATCGGACGCCTTATCCTCCCGTGGTCCGGTGTGGATATCCAGCACATTGGGCCAAGTTGACCGATTAATTGACGAACTCCGCTAGCGTTATCGGCCGCGAGGAGGAGGAGACATGGCACAACCAACACCGGGAGCGGCCCCCGCAGCTCCACAAAACGGAATGGGAACCGCAGCGCTCGTCATGGGCATCCTGCAGTTCTTCTGCCTGGGCACGGTCGGGTCAGTTCTTGCGATCGTGTTCGGCAAGATCGGCATGAACAAGGCCGATCAGGGTCTCGCCAATAACCGTGGCGCAGCCAAGGCAGGGTTCGTGCTCGGCATCGTCGGTCTGGCACTGACAGCGGTCGGCATTGTGATTGCGATCATTGCGGTCGCTGTCGGAGCCGCGAACCAGTAGTTCGAGTAGACATAGACGAAGGGGCGGACCGTGTGGTCCGCCCCTTCGCTTTGTTCGTGGTGTGAGTTGCGACTACTCGCTAACGACCTCGATCGTCACGTTCGCCACGACATCGGGGTGCAGGTCGATCGACACCTTGTGCTTGCCGGTCTTCTTGATCGGAGCGGCAATGCGAACGCTGCGCTTCTCGACGAGCGGACCGCCGGAAGCCTTGATCGCATTCATGACATCGGCGTTAGTGATCGAACCGAACAGCTTGCCGCTATCTCCAGCCTTCGCTGGAACGTTAACGGCGAGGGCTTCGATCTCGGCCTTGACTTCCTTGGCGTGGTCAAGGTTGCGGATTTCGCGTGACTTGCGTGCGCGCTTGATCTGGGTGACCTGCTTCTCGCCGCCCTTGGTCCAGCCGATGGCCAGACCGCGGGGAAGGAGGTAGTTGCGGCCGTAGCCGTCCTTGACCTCAACGATGTCTCCGGGGTTACCGAGACCGGCAACTTCCTGGGTGAGGATGAGCTTCATCGTGTCTCTCCTTACCGAGCCGTCGAGGTGTAGGGAAGGAGGGCAACCTCGCGGGCGTTCTTAACCGCCATCGCGATGTCCCGCTGATGCTGGGTGCAGTTGCCCGTCACTCGACGCGCGCGGATCTTGCCGCGGTCCGAGATGAACTTACGGAGCAAGGTGATGTCCTTGTAGTCGATGCCCTCGACACCTTCCTTGCAGAACGCGCAGGCCTTCGCCTTCACCATGCGCTGCTGCGCTTGGTTCTTATCGCGCTTGTTATCGCGTGCCATGTGTTTCTCCTGTTTATCTAGAAAGTTCGTCTACGTCTGATGTGGTTCGTTAGAACGGGGGCTCGTCGAAGTTGTCGCCGCCACCGCCCGTGGTCCACGGATCGTCGGCCGGCGCCTGGCTTCCACCGTCGCCACCGAAACCGCCGCCGCCACCGCGCTGGACGCGGTTGACCTTGGCCGTCGCGTACCGCAGGGCGGGGCCTACGTCGTCGACGTCGATTTCGAATGATGTGCGCTTCTCGCCCTCACGGGTTTCGTAGTTGCGCTGCTTCAAGCGACCGGTGACGATCACGCGCGTGCCCTTGGTCAAGGACTCCGCAACGTTCTCCGCGTACTGACGCCACACGCTGCAACGAAGGTAGGTCGGATCGGTGTCCTTCCACTCGTTCGTCTGCTTGTCCATGTAACGCGAACTAGAAGCAACGGTGAACGATGCAACGGCGGCTCCACTCGGGGTGAAGCGCAACTCGGGGTCGTTGGTCAGGTTGCCAACGACGGTGATGTTGATGTCGCCGAGTGCCATGTCAGGCTCCGAGCTTCTCTTCGGCCTTCGCCTTGGCCTTCTTGACGACCGGGCGGGTGACCTTGGTGCGCATGATCGCCTCGTTGAGGTTCAACTGGCGATCGAGTTCGGCGACCGAATCGGGGGTAGCGGTCAGGTCGAGGACGACGTAGAAGCCCTCACCCTTGTGGTTGATCTCGTAGGCCATCCGACGACGACCCCAGATGTCCACGTTGTTGACGGTGCCACCGTCGCCGCGGATGACGTTGAGGAACGCCTCCAGGCTGGGCTGGATCGTCTTCTCTTCCAGATCGGGGTCGAGGATGATCATGACCTCGTAATGACGCATGAACTGCCCACCTCCTTTGGACTCAGCGGCCCCGGATCTCTTCCGGAGCAGGAGGGCTATGTGCGTGCGGTCGGTTTCCCAACAGCCCCGTAAGGGTAGCGACGGTTATCCCCAGCCAAGAAATCGGGGCTAGCCCGCTCTGATTTCCGACGGTCAGGGTGGATGAATGACGACGACCACCTCCGCGGACGGGTGGTACCGAAAGCGGTACCGTCCAACCATGGCGATGAATCTGCGGCTCCCCGAGGAACTGGCCGCCCGGCTGCGCGAGTTGTCCGAGGAGACCGGGCGATCCCAGCAAGACCTCGCCCGCGAGGCCCTCGAGGAGTACGTGCGCGACTACCGGCTGCGGGCCTATCCGAAGGAAGTCCGCCACCTGATCACGCCAGCGGCCCGCCCGGGCCAACCACCCGATCCGGAACTTCTCACCGAGTTGCGCGCCATCGGCCGAGACCGACTGTTGGCAGCCCTCGCTGAAGTTCGAGCGGACAAAGTCTGATGCTCATCTACGTCGATTCGAGCCTGCTCTTGGATGACATCATTGACGACAGGCCGCTCCTCCCCAAACTCGTGCAACGCGCGGAACTTGCTACGTCGCAGATCACATCACTTGAGATCGCTCGCACCCTGCGTCGGGAAACCAAGGAGAGCGACTTCACCTCCATTTCCTCGCAACTACTCAGTAGTTTCGATCTGCTTTCTCTCACTCCTGTAGTCCTCGAGACTGCCGCGGCCTTACCTGTTCGGTTCCTAAGGACACTCGATGCAATCCATCTAGCGAGCGCCCTGCTCGTACAAACCGATGTAGTCCTCACTCGCGATCATCAGATGCAGCGAGCCTGCGAGGAGTTAGGCCTCGCTGTCGCGTAGCAGGGGAAGCAGGGGGAACGGAATGGCAGGGATAGACACCGCCGTAGGGTTCACCCGTGCGGATTGCGACGTGGAACGTCAACTCCATCGGTGCCCGGATCGAGCGGGTGGTCGAGTGGCTCGA
>CAJXUJ010000146.1 GCA_913061025.1 uncultured Actinomycetes bacterium
GGGACGATGCCGGCCATGCGCAGCCCCGGATTACTCCAGCGCTGCACTTCCTCGATGGTCTCCATCAACTGCCCGAGCCCACGGTGCGACAACGTCTCGCACTTCACCGGCACGATGACGTCGTCGGCCGCAACGAGGGCATTGATCGTGGTGAGCCCGAGCGACGGTGAGCAATCGACCACGATGAAATCAAAGTCATCGCGAATGGCCGCGAGCGCCTGCGCCAGCATCCTTTCGCGTGCAGGTCGATTCGCCAGGGCCACATCCGCTTGGGCCAACGAGAGCGTCGCCGGTAGCAGCCACACGCCGTCCTCGGTCGTGCGCAATGCTGCCCGCAGATTCCGCTGACGCTCCTCGTCGGCTGCATTGGCCAGAAGGAAATCCGTGGTGTCGTCGGGAAGGTCTTCAGGATCAAGCCCCAACGAGAAGGTTGCGCATGCCTGGGCATCGAGATCGACCAGAAGGACCCGCTTGCCGGTCTCGACCAGCGCTGCGGCCACCGTGATCGCCGTGGTGGTCTTGGCGACTCCACCTTTCTGGTTTGCCACTGCTACAACCCTGCCCACACCCTTATTGTGGTGGGTAGGCGAAGGAGCACGATGTCGGTCACATTCACCTGGCAATTGCCGATGGACTCCACGGCGGCGGCTGCCGCGCGGTGGCATCTGCGCGAGGTCGCCTCGTCTGATCTCGAAGCCGTCGACGCCGAACTGGTCGTCACCGAGCTGGTCACCAATGCGTGGAAGCACGGAACCGGTGAAGGCGACATCACCGTGACCGTGGAGGTGCGGGACTCCTCTCTTCACATCGCGGTGTGCGGGATTTCCGACGGCACGCCTGCCGTTGCCACGTCCGCCGCAGGGTCGGACAGCAGTGGGCGCGGTTTGCTCCTACTCGACGGACTGGTCGAGCGATGGGGTTATGACAGGCGCGGCAACGTTATGTGCGTGTGGGCGGAGGTAGCTCAGCGCTAATCGGAGTCTGGACCCAACTCCCCCAGTCCGTCCCAGGGCATCTTCCGGGCCGCGTGTGCCTGCCCCGCGGCGCAGACATCCCAAAAGTTACAGAATCCGCACAACGGACCCGGCTTCGGAGGAAAGATCTCATCGAAGGTTTCCTCATCGTGCTCGACGGATTCCCACGTGTCCTCCGCTCGCCGAATGTCGGTAGCAATAGCTCCCATCCGTTCCACCTGCCGGGCGAGCGATTCCGGAGTGTGCTTCCACGTGATGACCTCACCGGAAGGAATGTGGTGCAAGGCGACTTCGGTGCAGGGACGTCCGAGTGCACGACTCACCATGACCGCGTACATCGCCAACGCCGAGGAACCTCGGACATCGTCTTCACTCGGGACCAACTTGCCGGTCTTGTAGTCGATCACGATCAATGCATTGCTGCTCGGGTCATGGAGATCGTCATCCAGGCGGTCGATGCGGCCCTCGACGACAAAGCCGTCTTCTTTGAACGCCAGGGTGCGTTCGGTCGCTACCGGCTCGAGATTCGAGGGAAGGTCGTCTAGATAGGCCGTGACCATCTCGACCGCATGATCGCGCCATTGCCGTGATTGATCGTCATCGCGGAATCCATCACTCGACCAAGAATCGATCACCAACTTTTCGGCGAGAGCCGGCGTTCGATCTCGGGCGTCTATCTCGAACCATTCACGCAGGGCGCGGTGAACGGCGTTGCCGTACGAGAAGTGCGCCCAACTGCCGGCCACCCGGCGACGATCCACATAGGTGAAGTAGAACCGGCGTGGACAATCGAGCCAGGTGTTCGCCTTCGTGGGCGAGAGCTTGACGAAGCGCACGCCGTGAGGCTACGTGGCCGGTCCGACATCAATAAGCCCCCAGTCGGTGAGAGCCTCCAGCAAGCCCTCGCTGGTGGGAAGGTCGGCGAGTTCGGTCATGGTGAAAAAGGCGGCGTCGGCTGCGTCATCGCCGGCCTGCAACGACACATCTCCATCTATGACGCAAACAAAATCACGAATGACGTAATCGTCTCCTGAAGGGGCCTGCCGGATAACAGTGCCGACTTCGCGATCTACCGTGACCACGAGACCGGTCTCTTCACGGACCTCGCGCACCACGCCCTCGTCTGCACTCTCATCGGGCTCTTGCCGCCCACCCGGCAGCGACCACAACCCCTGCGCGGGCGGGTTGGCACGCTTCACCAGCAACAGCCGACCGGCATCATCGAATACGACTGCCCCGATGCAGGGGATGTCTGCCACAACAGTCCGATCGTCAGGTTCGGATCTTGTAGTCCTCGAGGAGTCGGCGCGCGATAATCATCTTTTGGATGTCCGCGGTGCCCTCACCAATCATCAACATCGGCGCCTCGCGGTAGAGCCGCTCGATCTCGTATTCTTTCGAGTAGCCGTAGCCGCCGTGGATCCGGAAAGAATCCTCGACCACTTCCTTGCAGTACTCGCTCGCGAGGTACTTGGCCATTCCTGCCTCGAGGTCGTTACGCGCGCCGGAGTCCTTGGTGCGTGCGGCCATCACCATCATCTGGTGCGCGGCCTCGACCTTGGTGGCCATGTCAGCCAGCCGGAAGGCAACCGCCTGATGCTCGCTGATCTGCTTGCCGAAGGTGCTGCGCATCTGTGCGTACTCGACGCCCAACTCGAAGGCACGAAGAGCCAGTCCACAGGCTCGTGCGGCAACGTTCACGCGACCGACTTCAACCCCGTCCATCATTTGGTAGAAGCCCTTGCCCGGTTCACCGCCGAGGATGGCACTGGCCGGGAGCCGGAGTCCGTCCATCACCAATTCGGTGGTGTCCACACCCTTGTAGCCCATCTTCTCGATCTTTCCGGGAATCGTTAGGCCCGGTCGAACCTCGCCAAAGCCCTCGGGCTTCTCAATCAGGAACGTGGACATCCGCTTGTAGACGCTGCTGTCCTCGGGTGCCGCGTTGTCGGTACGCACCAGGACCGCCACGAGGGTCGACGAACCACCATTGGTCAGCCACATCTTCTGACCGGTGAGGACGTAATCATCGCCGTCCGGAACGGCCTTGCTGGTGATCGCCGAAACATCCGAGCCACAACCGGGTTCGCTCATGCTGAAAGCACCGCGAACTTCACCGGTGGCCATCCGCGGGAGCAGACTCTGCTTCTGCTCCTCGGTTCCATGGTTGAGAACCATGTGAGAGACGATGAAATGGGTATTGATCACTCCACTGACGCTCATCCACCCGCGGGCGATCTCTTCGACTACGAGCGCGTAGGTGAGCAGTGATTCGCCCAAGCCTCCGTACTCCTCGGGAATCATGAGCCCGAAGACGCCCAACTCTTTGAGTCCGTCGACGATGTCCTTGGGGTATTCGTCGTTGTGCTCGAGCTCATTTGCTACCGGGAGGATCTCGGCATCGACGAATTCACGGACCGCCGCGAGGATGTCGCGTTGAATCTCCGTCAAACCCTCTGTCTGCAACAAGCGGCCCATGGTCGTCTCCCCTTCGTCTTCTTCCGCCGATGCTAACGCGGCCCAACGAGGCGCGCGCTACGGATTCGGGAGCCGGACCGGCCGCCACAGACCGGCGCCGGGGTTCACGAGCGCCACGGCGAAGACCAGCGGTAGCGCCAGGACGGGGAG
>CAJXUJ010000147.1 GCA_913061025.1 uncultured Actinomycetes bacterium
GCAGCCGGATCCGTGGGCGTCCAGCCTTCGAGGTTCGCGAAGCGATGGAAGGACCGCACCGCGACCACCACCCGCGCAGTACTCGACGCACTCAGTGCGGTTTCGCCGTCGAGTCCGGCACCTGTGGGATTGCGCAACGATGCTGCGAAATCCGCGATGTTCTCCGACTCCACCGAGTCGATGCGCTCAAGCCCCGTAGCTGCGCACCAACGCGAGTACCGGGCGAGGTCGCGGGTGTAGGCCGCGACGGTGTTGCGGGCTAACCCACGCTCGACGCTGACGTGGGCGAGATACCCCGCAATCGCATCGTCGATGGTTGGGCTGGCCATCGTGGATCTTCTCGCCTCCGCGCGAACTGCGCGGGTATTACGCGAGCACCTCAGCAAGCGGCACGAACGGCAGATCGAATGCCTCGGCTACTGCACCGTACGTAAGCGACCCAGCATGCGTGTTCAAGCCCAGCGCCAGAGCGTGATCATCACGCAGCGCCTGCTTCCATCCCTTGTCCGCCAGCGCCACCGCATACGGCAAGGTCACGTTGGTGAGCGCATACGTGGAGGTGTGAGGCACCGCGCCTGGCATGTTCGCCACGCAGTAGAAGACGGAGTCGTGCACGCGGTAAGTCGGATCATCGTGCGTTGTCGGCCGGGAGTCCTCGAAGCAGCCGCCCTGGTCGATCGCAATGTCCACGAGCACCGAGCCGGGCTTCATCCGCGACACCAACTCGTTGGAGATTAACGTCGGCGCCTTGGCACCGGGTACCAATACCGCTCCGATCACCATGTCAGCATCGAGCACTGCGCGTTCGATTTCGAAAGCGTTCGAGGCAACGGTCTGCATGTGACCCTGGTAGATGGCGTCCATCTGACGCAGCCGGGCGATGTTCTTATCCAGCAGCAGAACCTCCGCCTGCATACCCAGGGCAATCGCCGCAGCGTTCATCCCCGATACGCCGGCACCGATCACCACCACCTTCGCCGCGTACACGCCCGAAACGCCACCCATCAGCACTCCGCGGCCACCGTGTGCGCGCATGAGCGAATGGGCGCCAACCTGCGGCGCCAGCCGGCCGGCAACCTCGCTCATCGGAGCCAACAAAGGCAGCGATCCATCGGCAAGCTCCACGGTCTCGTACGCGATTGCCGTTGCACCTGCATTAAGCAGCGCATCGGTGCACTCGCGCGATGCCGCAAGATGCAGGTAGGTGAACACAACCTGACCCTCACGAATACGCGGGTACTCCTCGGCGATCGGCTCCTTGACCTTCAGGATCATCTCGGCGTATTCCCACACCGCATCGGCGTCCGGGAGCATGCGGGCACCCGCTGCGACGTACTCCTCGTCGGAGATGGAGGAGCCCAGACCGGCTCCGGACTGGATGACCACCTCGTGACCATGCCGGGTCAGTTCCATCGCACCGGCTGGAGTGATAGCCACTCGGAACTCGTTGTTCTTGACTTCCGTGGGAATACCGATGCGCACAACGCCTCCTGGGTTTGTCCCCTTGCGGTGGCGGTGCATCGTGCTCCGCCGGGGCTCAGACTAGACGCTTCATACCCGTTGATTCGCCTCAAGCCACGACCGCGGCTGCCAGGGTGAGTCTGCCGGTCGCAGGCCATCCTCCTGGCTGTTACGCACGGCAGCCAAAGCCAAGATCCCCGCCACGCCCGAGGGGCTACCGATGGCTCCGTTGAGAACCAGCGTGACCGCCTCGTTCAATGGCACCCAGGCTTGCGGCAGGTGGGCCTCCTCGGCTTCCCCGGTGTGCGGACGCCCCTCGGGCAGAGCGCTCAGATCCCGCGCGAGGTAGACCCGAATCGCCTCGCTGGATCCTCCGGGTGAGTTGAACAGATCCACCAGCACGTTCCACGTCTGCGCCCGAACGCCGGCCTCTTCGGCCAGCTCGCGCTTGGCCGTCTCCAGCGCAGGCTCTCCAGCGATATCCAATAGGCCCGCAGGTGGCTCGAATAGATACATCGCGACCGGGTGGCGGTACTGCCTTATGAGCAATACACGGTCGTCGTCGTCCACGGCGATGATCGCGACCGCACCAGGATGGATAAGCACGTCTCGAACCGACTCGTGATCGCCGAACTTCACTCGGTCGCGGACCACCGACCACACTCGACCTTCAAACATCTGCGTGCGTTCGAGCACTGGCATCGAGTCATCTACTTGATCTGCGACCTCGCCGACCCACCGCTCTTCCGGTCGCGGCAAACCTTCCGGTGGCATCGAAGGGGCTACGCGGACGGGGTGGTGCCAGCAGCAGATACTTCGGATGCCTCGCCCGCGTGCTCACGTTGCCGATCGATGGATGCGGCGATCAAACCGGCGAACAGCGGATGCGCGCGGGTGGGTCGAGAGCGGAACTCCGGGTGGGCCTGAGTGCCCACGTAGAAACGGTGCTTGTCAGCCGGAAGCTCCACGTACTCCACGAGTCGGCCATCGGGGGACGTACCGGAGAACACCAGTCCGGCCTCCTCCAACTGCGGGCGGTAGGCGTTGGCAACTTCGTAGCGATGCCGGTGACGCTCATCGACATAGGGCTGTCCGTAGGCACGCTCGGCCTGACTGCCGGGCAGAAGCTTGGCCGGGTAGAGACCCAGTCGCATGGTTCCGCCCATGTCGCGTTCGCCGGAGACGACATCGCGCTGATCGGCCATGGTGGAGACGACGGGGTGCGGTGTTGACTCATCGAACTCAAGCGAGTTGGCGTTTTCGAGTCCGGCCACGCTGCGCGCGTACTCGATGACCATGCACTGCAGACCGAGACATAGTCCAAGTGTGGGTAGATCGTTTTCACGTGCGTAGGTCAGGGCACCGAGCTTGCCCTCGATGCCACGCACACCGAATCCGCCCGGCACGCAGATGCCGTCAAGCCCTTCGAGGTTGCGTGCTGCTCCCTCAGGTGTTGCGCAGTCGTCGCTGGACACCCAACGGAGGTTCACCTTGCAATCGTTGTGGAATCCACCGGCGCGGATCGCCTCGGTCACCGACAGGTACGCATCCGGTAGGTCGATGTACTTGCCCACGAGTCCGATGGTGACCTCGTTTGCCGGGCGGTGCACGCGGCGAAGCAGCTCATCCCACCCGGTCCAGTTGACATCCCGGAACGGCAGGCCGAGCCGACGGACCACGTACGCGTCGAGCCCTTCCCCGTGCAAGACCTTCGGGATGTCGTAGATGCTCGGTGCATCGACGGCCGCGACGACGGCTTCAGCGTCGACGTCACACATCATCGAGATCTTGCGCTTGATGCTCGTCGGTACCGGACGATCGGCTCGCAGCACGATGGCATCGGGCTGGATACCGATGTTGCGGAGGGACGCGACCGAGTGCTGGGTCGGCTTGGTCTTCAGCTCGCCGGACGGACCGATGTACGGCAGCAGCGAAACGTGCAGGAAGAAGACGTTGTCACGACCCACCTCGTGGCGGATCTGTCGAACAGCCTCGAGGAACGGCAGTGATTCGATGTCGCCAACGGTGCCACCGACCTCAGTGATGACGACGTCTACGTCCGGTCCGGCCATCCGACGAATACGAGACTTGATCTCATTGGTGATGTGCGGGATGACCTGCACGGTGTCGCCGAG
>CAJXUJ010000148.1 GCA_913061025.1 uncultured Actinomycetes bacterium
TAGCTCGCTGGGCTCATAACCCAGAGGTCGCAGGTTCAAATCCTGCCCCCGCTACTGGCGAGATGGCCCGGAATCTCACGGTTCCGGGCCTTCTTTCTTTTCCGGATTTCATCTTGATGCCACTCGTTATTCGGGTGCGCGGGTATGTTGCAATTTCGTGGGGATAGTTCGAGCCGTCAAGCGCCTTTCCGTGCGCGTTACTGGGCGATGGGCCATCTCCTGGCAAGTCATCCTCTTCGCGAATCTCCTTACCTATCCGCAAATGGTGCTCACCGGAGGAACCCTTGGTTCGAGGCAGGTGCCGGCTGAAGATCTCCCCGCCTCCGCCGTCGTGATGGGAGTGGCGGTCCTGGCGAATGCGGCCTACGGGACCCTCGCGATGTTCACCGTCTTTCGGAACCGAACCAAGCGTCGTGTTTCGCTGTGGGTCTATACCGCTTTTTACCTCAGCGCCGGCGTCATCCCCGTCTTGGGAATGGAGTACCTGGACTCGATTCTCGGAAAGCAAACCGCCCTGCCCGTCGGCCTGCGGCTCTTCTTCGCCTGCCTGACCACGCTATGGCTAGGAGTCATCTTCTCCCTGCTACTCGATGGACGGGAAAGGTTTATTCAGACCCGCGCGGAGTTGATCGATGAAGCCATCGAATGGCAGGAAGCTGTCTTCCGCGAAAGTGAAGCGGGAATGGAGTTCCGTCGAAGTGTCGATGCCATGGTGGACGAACGCTTAACGCACGCTCGGCGAGAACTCGACCGAATCTTGGTCGAAGCCAATGAGTCCGAGGATGCGTCCGTTGGCGTCGAGCCGGTGGTCGTGGCGCTGGAAGATACAGCGCGGGACACGGTGCGACCCTTGAGTCATGAGTTGTGGACTGAGGTCGAAGCTGAGTACCCCAAGCCCCGTGCATCGCAAGTCTTTCGGCATCTGTGGCGCGACCCACGGTTCCTGGCGGGCAACACCGCCCTCATTACCGCTATCGGCCTTCCCGGGGCGTCGGTGCGCGGTTTCGGTGCATGGGCGCCTGTCTCGATCGCGGCGCTGACCGCAGCCGTCTGGGCGCTACTTCGGCTTTCCAACACTGCGATCGATCGCACCGCGTCTGTCGGAATGAAACGTGCCGAGTTCGTAGCAGCGACGTTGCTCGCACTGGTGGTGATCTTGGCGTACAGCTTGATACCCGGAGACGTCACGGCTCCCGCTCAGGATGCCGGATCCATTGTTATCGCGTTCGTGGCGGGCATCATCCTGGTGTCGTACGTCGGCGCGCTGATTGATGTTCGTCGTTCCGTGCTGGCCTCGATCGAATCCGACGTCACACGTAACCAGATCGAAGCGGAGGCGCGCCGAAGCGCGCTCGCGTCGATCACTCGGGAGATGGCTCGAAGTCTCCACGGTTCGGTGCAGACACGACTGGTGGCGTGCGCTGCCTCGATCGATCAGGCCCAACGCACCGGTGACTCCAGTGCGGTCTTGAGAGCCTTGGATGAGAGTGCCTCCATCATGGAGGAAATTGGCACCGCACCGCAGAGCATGGAGTCGGAGTCCCTGGGGACCTCCGTTAATCGGCTCGTTGAGAACTGGCGAGCGATCTGCGACGTGAACCTAGAGATGGATCAGGCGTTGGTCGATAGCACTGACCTCTCGCACGTAGCGCGGATAGTCGAAGAGGCGATGGCTAACTCCTACCGCCACGGAATGGCAGGACGAATCGACGTCGATATCCATACGGTGAGCGATGGCGCCGATATTGAGGTGCAGATCCGTGACGACGGTGTTGGCCTCACCGGTAACCCACCGGGCCTGGGCCGGCGCATCATCGCCGAGTACTGCGGTGACCGCTGTGAACTATTCCGCGACGGTGACTGGACGGTATTGCGAGCGATTGCTCCGATATCTCTCGACTAGGGGTAGTTGACCACCAGTGGATCGTCGAGAGCCATCAAGACCTCGATGTCGATGGGGGCACTGGGTGCGGCGTAGCGCACCCCCGGTGCGGGGTCGTTGCCGGGTCCGCCGGGGTTGTACACGGGGGAGTAGCCGCCGGTCGACGGCATCTGCACTCGAGTAATAGCCCGCACGGCGTCCTCATCTCCGGAGAAGATGATGTCGATCTGGTTGTCCTTGTCCTCGCGGTAGCAGTCGTCGTAGGAGTCCTGTTTGACGCCGAGATCGGCAAGACCTTCGACGCGCAGCCGTCCTTTGTTGATCTCGTAGTCGACACCCGCGTCGGTGATCTGAAGTTCTTCGCCGGCGTCGTTGATGGCAATGACTCGAAAGAAGCGCTCGTACTCGGTCGGCCACATCCCACGAACGCCGTCGGGAGTCATGCCTCCGGTCGTGAACACGCGGAGCCGGAACTGAGCCTTGTCGCCGTAAAGCGCCTCGCCATGGTTCGGAAGCAGGCCGGGGCTGAAGAGAGCCGGACCCGAGTCGCCCTCGGAGGTGTATCGGCTGAGCTTCGCGGCGGCTAGGCGCGGTCCGCCGCGATCCTCGGGTGTGACATCGGCATCGGTGTACGGAGAGCCGGGTGCTTGCGCGCTCATGCCGACAGCTGAGACGCGCTGCTTGTCCGTGCCGACGAGCTCCAGTGTGGTCTCACCCTGCACGACCTCGACGGATTCGGGATAGATCGCGCCCGGCTCGTCGGGACCGATGCGATTGCCGAAGTGTCCGAAGATCACGACGGTGCTCCGCTCGTTGTATTCGAAGTTGGGCCAGGCTGCGGCCACCTGGGGCTGTACGGATGTCCCGTCGGTGAGGTTCACGCGGAAGTCATCTGCGTCGACAGTGCTCGGGAGGACTGGCCAGCTGAATTCAATGGGAAGCCCGTCGGAGTAGTGGACTTCTTCTCCATAAGTGCTCTTGACGGCCTCCGGTGTCGCGGCGCTGGTGTAATTCATCAATTCAGGCTCCTGACCCGGCGCACACTCGGGGGTGTTCCATGCGCCCCCTGCCAGTCGAACCCGCGTCCGTGAACTCTCGAGGTGATCGGTCGAAAGACCGTCGATGCCGATGATGTTCGTGAATCCGAGCCCGGCCGCCATCATCCGCGGCTCGGTGTCCCACATATCCGCGTTGACGAGCTTGTCCTCTCGGACAACGGACGCCGGATCGCGCAGGGTGATCAGGATTCTCGCTACGACCACAACGAGGAGTACGGCGACCACGGCGCACACGATCAGGATGATCACGAGCCATCGAGGCACTCGTCTACCGCGGAATGTTGCCACCTGTTGAGTGTGTCGAAGGGGTCAACGTGGCGTCACCGTACTGCCACGGAAAACGGAATTCGGCGATGGTTCGATCGCCATCACGGGTCAGTGACCAGGCATCGGCGCCTACTTCATCGTCGAATATGCGACTGCCGAGTCCGAGGTGCTGGTCTCCGCCTTGCGGCCCTACGCCGTCATCGACGCAGCGCAGCAGTAGGTCATGTCCGTGAATCTCTGCCGAAACCACCATTCGGGTCGCTGCTCCGTGCCTGAGTGCGTTCGTTGCGCATTCGTCGATGATGGTGCGGGCGGTATCGCCGCGATTGGCCAGTAGCGAGTCCAACTCGGGGGAA
>CAJXUJ010000149.1 GCA_913061025.1 uncultured Actinomycetes bacterium
CCGCTGCTACCGCAACAACCGCCGAGAACAGCCCCCGGTCTATGTCCTCCCGCACGCGGCCATCATGCCCTGCCTATCGGGCTACGGCTACGCCCGCCGGGAGACTCGACATGAGTTCATCCATTCTTTGACCGTCACGCTGACGTGTCACCTGTGTTGCGTACCAACCACCCGCAGTCATGAGTTCCTCGTGGGTGCCCACAGCAGTGACCCGACCCCGATCCATTTCGATGATCCGATCTGCATTGCCGATCACTTGATGGGAGATGACGATCGATGCCAGCCCCTGCGTCTGCTGAACGATGGTGGACTCCACTTCAGCAGCCGTTTGCCGGTCCAGATGCTCGGTCGGCTCATCGAGGACGATGGCCGGCCGGTTAGCCAACAACATCCGGGCCAGCGCCAGACGCTGACGTTCACCCCCGGACATCCGAGCGCCGAAGGCACCCACCCGGGTGGTGATGCCCTCAGGCAGCGAGTGAACCCAGTCGGCAAGTTGGGCGCGCTCGAGCGATTCCCAGATTTCCTCGAGACGTGCATCGACCCGGCCCAGACGCACGTTCTCCTCGACGGATGTGTCGAACACGTGGCCGTGCTGGGCGAGCAGACCGAGACGCGAGGTGATGTCGTCGCTGGCAAGGTCGCGAAGCTCGATTCCGTTGAGTCGCACCGACCCGGTGTAGGGCAGGAAGCCCATGATCACCGCTGCGAGGGTCGACTTACCCGAGCCACTTGGCCCCATGATGAGCACGCGCTCCCCCGGCGCCAGGTCAAGGTCCACATCCATGAGCGCGTCGGTGTCCGCATCGGGCCATCGCGCAGTAACGCCACGCAAGGCAAGGGAACGGAAGCCGGGCTCGAGTACCGAAGGATGCGAGGGCTCGTGCTCGGCAGCAGTTGCCTCAGCGATGTCTTCCAGTCGGTGAGCCGAACCCCGCACTCGCTCACGGGAGATCGCCGCCGCCGGCACCGTGGACAAGACATCGAACAAGGCGAGCGGCAGCAACGCGATTACCGCGAGCCACACCGGCGCCAACTCACCATCGACCACGTGCGGGATCGCCAATGCCATAGCCCCGGTGACAGCAATCCCCTGCAACAGCATTCCCACACCGGCACCGAGGCCGAGTGCTCCCGCTTCTCGAGTCTCGGCTCTGGTCAGATCGTTATCGCGTGCCCGCAGAGTGCGGGTCGCAGCATCGACCGCGCCGAATGCGGAGATGGTCGGTGCAGCATCGAGGATCGCCACAAGCGTTTCGGTGAGCGCCCCTCGACTCGGTGCGATGGTGGCCTCAGCGCGACGCACCAGGCGACCAACCAGATAGGGCCACGCAAGGACGGCAAGCCCCGCGAGAACTGCGATCAGCAATCCGGAGTCCGGAAGCAGGAACACCACGAAAGCCGATGTCGCGAGCGCCACCACACCCGACTGCACCCAGGGGAGCACCACGCGAAGCGGTAGATCGAGCGCGGTGTCAACGTCGGCGCCGAGCCGGGCGAGTAGATCTCCCCGGGTGAATTTCGCTAGGCCCAACGGGGTGATGGATTCGAGCGATCGATAGACGCGCACCCGTAGGACTGTCAGACCACGAAACGCCGCATCGTGACCGACGAGGCGCTCGAGGTAGCGCATCACAGCGCGACCAAGCGCGAAGGTGCGGACCATCACTGCAGCGACCGTGAGGGTCAACACCGGCGGCATCTCCGCAGCCCGGGCGATGAGCCAGCCGGAGGTTCCCAGTAACGCGACCGCACTCGCGGAAGCGAGGAAACCCAAGAAAGCCGCCAACCAGATCTCACGTCGATTACTCGCGACGTCGTCCCACAGCGCACGCATGCTGCGGCCTCGGACTAGCCCGGTTGCCTGCGACATGGTCACCACCCCCGTTGCCCGGGGATCGATGCGGACACTGGTTGAGCATCCAGAGCCGATGCATTGCCGGTCGGCGCTACCAGGACGAGTTGGTCAGCGATGTCGATGAGGGTGGGTCGGTGCGCCACGACGATCACCACGGCACCGCGTTGCGCAGCAGCAGTGATGGCGTCGACCACCACTCTCTCGCTGTCTCCATCCAAAGAAGCGGTCGGTTCGTCGAGCAGTAGGACATCGGGACGGGCGGCGATGGTGCGCGCCAACGCGAGTCGTTGACGCTGGCCTACCGAAAGCCCGGACCCATCAGCAGCGAGCCGACGCTCCAGGTCGCCAACCTCGCCACTTAGTCCAGCATCACGCAATGCTTGGTCGATCTGGTCATCGGATAACCCGCGGCCGATATCGATGCACGAGCGCAAGGTGGGCTCGGCACTAACCTCGGCATCGACGATCCGCGGATTCTGCGGAAGCCATCCGACCGATGTGCGCCAGGCCGCAAGGTCGAGGGTCGCCAGATCGGCACCGTCGACCGCAATCGAACCCTCACTCGGCGCGGTAAATCCCAAGAGTGCCGCCAACAACGACGACTTTCCACCGCCCGAGGGACCGACCAGCGCAGTGACGGTTCCCGGTCTTGCGTCGAAGGTGACCGGAATCGAGCCGCTTTCTGGGCGGTCGGGATAACGAACGACGACGTCGCTCAGCGTGATCGTGCCTCGCGGATTGGGTGTGACCGAACCTCCGGCGACCGGGAGCGGGGTCTCGATGATGGTGAGCATGCGGTCGGCGGCGCCGAGCCCCTCGGCTGCTGCGTGGAAATGCTGTCCAACAAGGCGCAACGGTAGGTACGCCTCCGGGGCTAGGACCAGGATGAACAGCGCTGCCGAGTACACGATCTGCCCCTCGGCTAGTCGCAGGCCCACTGACACCGCAACGAGTGCGACGGATAAAGATGCCAGCAGTTCCAACGCAAGCGATGACAGGAACGTGATCTTGAGAACCGACATCGTGGTGCTGCGGTACCGATCACCGATCGCCTCGATCGCAGCCGCCTGCGTCTTCGCCCGACCAAAGATCTTGAGCGTGGGCAAGCCGGAGATGAGATCGAGGAAGTGGCCGGACAGCAGGGACAGCGTTCGCCACTGTCGATCAACGCGACGCTTCGTATAGAGCCCGATCAGGATCATGAAAACCGGAATGAGTGGCAGGGTCACGGCGATGATGAACGCGGAAAGTAGGTCCTGGCCGAGAACCGTCGCGAGAACAGCGATCGGCACGATCACCGCGAGCACCAACTGCGGGAGGTAACGGGCGAAGTATGCGTCGAGCGCATCGATGCCGCGCGTCACCAACGCAGCGATATCTCCCGGGTCGCGTCCGGCCGGTCCCAGCGGACCCAACGCGATCGCGTGATTGATCGCCGCCTCGCGCAGTTCCCGCTTGGCCCGTGCCGATGAACGCACGGCAGCTGCTTCGGCCGCCCACGCAAGGAGTGCGCGAGTGGCGAAGATGCCGAGCAGGATCAGTACGGCGCTGGATACGTCGTTCCACGTTGCCCCGCGACTGGTGACGTCGACGATCACCCCGGACAGCAGACTCGCCTGCCAAATCACGAGTGCCGCAGTTGCCAATCCGATGAGGACGGCGACGATCAAGAACCCACGGGTACTCCGCG
>CAJXUJ010000150.1 GCA_913061025.1 uncultured Actinomycetes bacterium
AACCCGATGGTGCGGCAGCAGAAGATCCTGCTGTACGTCTTCCCGTTGGTATTCGCCGTCGGTGGTGTGAACTTCCCGATCGGTGTTCTCATTTACTGGTTCACCACCAACCTCTGGTCCATGGGCCAGCAGTTCTATGTGATTCGCAATAACCCGCAGCCCGGCACGCCGGCGTTCGAGGCGAAAGAAGCCCGCAAGAAGGAGAAGGCCGCTCGTAAGGCTGCGGGCAAGAGTGGTGTGGCTCTTGCCGACCCAGAAACCCCCGAGGAAGAAGAAGTTCCCGACACTACGTCGGTAAGAAGTCAGCCCAAGAAGACCACGCGCAGTAAGCGCAAGAAGAAGAAGTAGCGACGACTCGCGTCGCTCCCCCAGCCCAGGGCCGGTGTCCGCATTCCAAGGAGTTCTTTCCGTGAGCACAGAAGATCAGATCGAGGAGACCGTCGAGGTCGTGGTGGAAGAGGGCGCTCTCGATGGCGCAGACGAGACACCGGAAGCCTCACCAGAGGCCGAGGGTGAAGCTGCCGCTGACTACCTCGAGGGACTACTCGACATTATCGACGCAGACGGCGATATCGACATCGACATGGAGGGTGACCGCACCCTCGTCTCGGTCATCGAGGTCAACGAGGGTGACCTGCAGCATCTTGTCGGTGAGGACGGCGAGGTGCTCAGCGCGCTGCAGGAACTGACTCGTCTCGCCGCATCCCGGGAAACGGGAGAGCGTTCACGGTTGATGGTGGACATTGCCGGACACCGGGCACAGCAGAAAGCGAAGCTGGAAGAGGCTGCTCAGACCGCGATCGCCGAGGCCCGGCGCACGGCGGCGCCGGTGTCGATGGCCGCGATGAATGCCTTCGAGCGCAAGGTGGTCCATGACGTCGTGGCCGAGGCTGGCCTGGTGAGTGAGTCCGAGGGCGAGGAGCCCGACCGCAGGGTCGTCATCCGCGTTTCCTAGATGGTTTCCCGTGAAACATCGGTGGTGAGATGAGCGCCCCCGCACTTCCCGAGTGGATGGAACCCGCCGCCGCGGGGCTCGAGAGGTATGCGGAGATCCTCGCGGGACCGGGCATTGAGCGTGGGCTTCTGGGTCCCAGGGAAGCAGACCGGATCTGGGATCGGCACCTTCTCAATTGCGCGGTGGTGGTCGATCCCTCTGCCGGGGTGGTCGACCAGGGAGCCCGGGTCGCGGATATCGGTTCGGGAGCTGGGTTGCCAGGGGTGGTCTGGGCGCTTTGTCGTCCGGACCTCGAGGTGGTTCTCATCGAGTCGCTTCTGCGGCGCGCGAACTTCCTCACCGAATGCCTGCACGAGTTGTCTTTGACCGATCGCGTCCACATGGTGCGGGCGCGGGCCGAGGATGCTGGTGCCCGACCGGGTTCCTTCGATGTGGTGACCGCCCGGGCGGTCGCACCACTGGGCACGCTTGCCGAGTGGGGTGTCCCACTCTTGAATGCCGGAGGACGGCTCGTGGCGCTCAAGGGTGAATCGGCCGCGGATGAAGTCGCGAGAGACCAATCGGTGCTCGACAAACTGGGTCTCGAGAACGTCCAGGTGCAGCAGATCGGCGGTGGAGTTGTGGAACCCCCGACCACGGTCGTGACAGCTACCCGCGCTACGGCACAATGACGCCGTGAGCACGGAATCCCCTGAATACCCCCGTCCTAGCGGCTTAGGTTGGCCCGTCGATGTTTCACGGGAAACATCCGGTGATGTTGAGGCCGAGCCAGGACACCCGAGTGGTCTGGGCTGGCCCACGTGGAGTGTCGAGTGACCCGGATCATCACGGTCGCCAACCAGAAGGGTGGCGTAGGCAAGACGACCACCACCGTCAATGTTGCGGCCGCGCTCGCCACGATGGGCAAGCAGGTTCTCGTGATCGACCTAGATCCCCAAGGAAACGCGTCAACAGCCTTGGGTATCGAGCACGGGGAGGGGACCCCAGACGTCTACGACGTCCTCACCGGAGACACCCCATTAGCGAATATTGTTCAGAATTGTCCTGATATCGATGGTCTTGTCGGAGCCCCCGCCACCATTGACCTCGCGGGCGCCGAAATCGAATTGGTTGCCTCGGAAGGACGGGAGTACCGCCTGCGCGCGGCTATCGACGCCTACCTCGACCACGCCAACGCCAACGGCGTAGCGATCGACTTTGTATTGATCGACTGCCCACCGAGCCTGGGGCTGCTCACCCTCAACGGCCTGGTCGCCGCCCGTGAAGTGCTCCTGCCCATCCAGTGCGAGTACTACGCCCTCGAGGGTTTGTCTCAACTCCTACGAACGGTCGACATGGTGACGGCGGCGCTCAACCCAGATCTGCACGTGAGCGCGATCGTGCTGACCATGTACGACGGCCGCACCCGCCTGGCCTCGCAGGTCGCCCACGAAGTTCGCACTCACTTCGGTGCGCGGGTTCTCGACACAGTGGTTCCGCGTTCCGTTCGCGTCTCCGAGGCGCCTTCATACGGTCAAACCGTCCTGACCTACGACGCCAATAGCTCCGGCTCGATCGCCTACCGCGAGGTGGCTGAACAACTCGACGCGATTGAAGCAACCGATCTGAACAGCCCCGCAACGGAAACGAACTAAAGGAACATCGATGGCCAAGAGAGGACTCGGCAAGGGACTCGGCGCACTGATTCCCACCGACGATGCAGCCAAGACCAAGCGCGTCGCAACAACGACGCCTGTTGTCGAAGAGTCTGAAACGAAGGCGCCAGCTGCAAGAGAAACGGCGAAGTCGACGCCACCCTCGGACGTAGTCGAAATCTCCACCGACCTCGCCACCTTCGCCGAAATTCCGGTCGATTCCGTGCGACCCAATCCGCGTCAGCCTCGGTCGGTCTTCGACGAAGAAGCGTTGGCGGAGTTGACTTTTTCCATCAAGGAGATCGGACTGCTGCAGCCGATCGTCGTCCGTCCGATTGATGGCGGATACGAACTGATCGCCGGCGAGCGGCGTCTACGGGCAAGTAAAGAAGCCGGGCTGTCTGCAATCCCGGCGATCATTCGGACGACGGATGACGCCGACATGCTCCGCGATGCGCTCCTCGAGAATCTGCACCGCGCTGATCTGAACCCGCTGGAAGAGGCGGCCGCGTACTCGCAGATGCTCGCCGACTTCGGTTGCACACAAGAGGAACTGGCATCGCGTATCGGTCGTTCCCGGCCGCAAGTGACGAACACCCTTCGTCTGTTGAAGTTGCCAACCTCCGTTCAGACCAAGGTTGCCGCCGGAGTTTTGAGCGCCGGTCATGCGCGTGCTCTCTTGGGCCTCGACGATTCTGATCAGATGGACGCTCTGGCGAAGCGCATCATCGCTGAGGGGTTGAGTGTTCGCTCGACCGAGGAGATCGTCGCGCTGGGTATGAAAGAAGACACCGGCAAGGAGCGCAAGCAACGCGAACGTAAACAGCGCAGCGATGAGCTGGAGGATCTCGTGTCCGAGCTGGTCGGGCGGGTCTCTGACCAACTCGACACCCGGGTTTCGGTGTCGGGCCTAGCGCGTAAGAACGCCAAGGGATCCTTGGTGATCGAATTCGC
>CAJXUJ010000151.1 GCA_913061025.1 uncultured Actinomycetes bacterium
CGAGTTCTACGTGGACGTCACCTCGGCCACGATGTGATCGACCAGGTTGGCGTTTTTGTAGTCCAGCCACTGGATCCGATCGTCACGAGCGAACCACCGCTGCTGACGCCGAGCGAACTTCCGGGTGTCAGCAATGGTCTGATCCCGAGCCTCGCCTTCGGATAGGTCACCAGCAAGAAAGCGCAGGATCGGGCCGTATCCGAGCGCGACCGATGCCGTGGGCGCACTGCGCAGACCCGCGGACTCCAGTACTCGGACTTCATCGACGAAGCCCGCACTCCACATCGCGTCCACGCGTCGTGCGATTCGTTCGTCGAGGACATCGCGCTCGATACGCAAACCAAAGCGTGCGGTCGGGTATCGATCCACCGGCTCGGGAAGGCGGGCGATGAACGGTTCGCCAGTGAGCTCGATAACTTCGAGAGCCCGCACGATGCGTCTGCCGTTGTTGACCTCAATGTGTGACGCAGCATCCGGGTCCACCGCGGCAAGTTCGGCGTGCAGCGCTGGAGCCCCTATCCGCGTCAGCCGCTCATCCCAGCGTCGCCGAACGTCGGGATCGGTACTGGGAAAGTCCATCTCCTCGAGAACCGCACGGACGTACAGGCCACTGCCACCGACCACCACCGGCACCTTGCCTCGATCCACGATCGCATCGATCGCTTCGCGGGCACGGTCCCGGAACTCCACAACGCTCACCGCCTGGGCTGGATCCCACACATCGATCATGTGATGGGCAATGCCCTGCTGCTCGAATACCGTCGGCGAGGCCGTTCCGATGTCCATGCCTCGATAGGCCTGCATGGAATCGGTCCCCACCACCTCGCCGTCAAGCGCCTTAGCGACCTGGACCGCTAGTGCGGTCTTCCCGGACGCAGTTGGACCGACGATTGCGATGAGGTCACTCATGCAGAGGGTTGACCCACACCCGGCATGCCCAGCCCCACAGTCGGCTTCCATTCGGCTGCGAGTCCCCGACGGTCAACGCTCAGGACGTCATCGGCCACAAGGTGGTGCGGGGCTGCGTACGTGACCCGGGCAGTCACGAGGTCTCCGGGTGAGGGTGGCTCGCCCTCTGTGACGGCCACGTGCACGAGGCGGTTGTCGCGCGCGCGACCACTCACCCGAGCCGTAGCTTCGTCCTTGCGGCCCTCCCCCTCGGCCACCAGAACTTCCACTTCGGTTCCCTCAAGCGTGCGGTTCTCCTCCCACGCAATTTCATTGACGAGATCCACCAGGCGCGTGTAGCGATCCTGGACGACATCTGGATCGATTTGATCGGGCAGGGAGGCCGCGGGCGTTCCCGGACGCTTGGAGTATTGGAAGGTGAAAGCACTGGCGAATCTCGCCCGACGGACAACCTCCATCGTGTCCTGAAAGTCCTCCTCGGTCTCCCCGGGGAAGCCGACGATGATGTCCGTCGTGATTGCCGCGTGCGGGATACGGTCACGAACCCGGTCGATGATCCCGAGGTACCGCTCGCTGCGGTAGGACCGACGCATCGCCTGCAGGATCCGGTCCGAGCCCGACTGCAGTGGCATGTGAAGTTGCGGCATGACGTTGGGCGTGGTGGCCATGGCGTCGATGACATCGTCGGTGAAGTCCCGCGGGTGCGGACTGGTGAACCGAACGCGCTCCAAACCCTCGATCGATCCGCAGGCACGCAGCAAATCGGCGAAGGCGCCTCTATCGCCGAACTCCACTCCGTAGGCGTTCACGTTCTGGCCAAGGAGGGTGACCTCGACAACGCCGTCAGCGACCAACGCTTCGATCTCGGCCAGGATCTCACCGGGCCTACGGTCCTTTTCACGCCCGCGAAGCGACGGCACGATGCAGAACGTGCAGGTGTTGTTGCACCCCACACTGATGGACACCCAGGCCGAATGCGCCGACTGTCGACGGGTGGGCAGATCGGACGGAAACGTCTCGAGTGCCTCCTCGATCTCCACCTGAGCCTCGCGCTGCACGCGGGCCCTCTCGAGCAGCACGGGCAAGGAACCGATGTTGTGGGTGCCGAAGACGACGTCGACCCACGGGGCCTTCTCGACGATGACCCCCTTGTCCTTCTGCGCCAAACACCCACCCACCGCGATCTGCATGTTGGGGTTTTCGCGCTTGATGGGCGCCAAGTGGGACAGATTGCCGTAGAGACGGTTGTCCGCGTTCTCCCGCACGGCGCAGGTGTTGAAGACCACCACATCTGCCTGCTGTCCATCAGCCGCGGGTACCAGGCCGGATTCCTCCAACAGCCCGGTCAAACGCTCGGAATCGTGGACGTTCATCTGGCAGCCGTAGGTGCGCACCTGGTATGTGCGCGGTGGAGCATCGGAAGTTGGCACGTGCTCGAGTCTAAAGAGGCTCACCGTCGATGCCGGAACCCTACGATCGGCACATGTCCGAACGGCTTCGCCTGCCGGCTCTGATCGCGTGGTCCGTCGTCGCTGTGGTCGGCGCCAACCTCGTCTTTGCTCAAGCCCCCGATGCGGCAGGCAGCATCGGGCTCGGGGGTCTTGCGCTGGTGCTGGCGACCCTGACCGCGGGCCTTCGAGCGGGCGCGATCGCATCGATCGTGATGGGCATTCTCGGTGGCATTGCGATCGCGGGTGGGGACAGCGTTGTGATCCAGGTACTGGTGATGGTGCTAGCCGCCGCGGGATTGGGCCTGACCGCACGATGGAACTGGAACCGCGGATTCATTCTGCTGCCGGTCACCCTTGCATTCGTCGCCGCCGAGAGCCCGGCACAGGAGCCACTGCAGACCGGCGTGGCCTTCGCGGTGGCGATGACCGGCTATGTCTTGCTCGCCACGCTCGGCACTGCTGTCCTACGGGGCAGGCACCACGAGGGTGCCCAGGCACGTCCGACATCCTCATGGTCGCGGACGGTCGGTTACGCAGTCGTCCTCGCCATCGCCGCCGTCGCGACGACGACCATTGCGGTCGGCCTCAACTGGGGTCACACCGGAGGCTGGCTGATCATGACGCCGTTCATCGTGATCTCGCCCTACGTCCAGGACGGCTGGCGCAAAGCCATTAACAGAGCGATTGGAACGGTGGGCGGTTTCGCCATCGCGTCCGCGCTGGCGTTCACCTTGGGATCGGGACCGGCTCTATCGACTACCGGGGTCGCCTTCGCAGTCCTCGCCGCAGTGGCTCTCGTCAAGCAGTGGCACTACGCGATCTACGCCATGTGCCTGACGCCCGCCATCGTGATCTTGGAAAGCATCGGACGACCCGTCGAACAGACGGCGGACAACCGACTACTGGCCACTGTCCTGGGCGTAGGCATCGCCCTTGCGGTCATGGCCGTCGCGGTACCTACGTATCGACGGACAGCGAAAGAAGCCGGCATCGACCACTATTGAGGATCGATCGCGGTGCTACTTGACCAAACTATGTGCCACACCGTCGAAGCTGTATTGCCCGACGCCAAGAAGTGTGGTGACCTCGAAGTGGCCCTCCAACGAGAAACTCACCGCCTCCGGACCTCTCCCCGCTGCCGCTTCAGCGGACCAGTTCGGTTGGA
>CAJXUJ010000152.1 GCA_913061025.1 uncultured Actinomycetes bacterium
AGCGCGCAGTTGGCGGCGGCCGGCGTGGTTCTCGCTGAGTCGGCCGATGAACTACCGGCGTCGGACGATTACCTCGCATGGCAGGCGGCGTCTGTCGCGGGCCGTCGCGATGTCCTCCGGACGCATTCTCCCTGGCCCGCTGTGGCCCACTGGCCGACGGTGAGCGTGCTGCTGTCCACCCACCGGCCCGAACGGCTCGCGCACGCCCTGGCGATGGTCCGCAGGCAGAACTACCCGCATCTGCAGGTGATCGTCGTCCTGCATGGAAACGAGGAAGACGTCGCTCACTTCGCACCGTCGGTGCGCGAGGCGCTCGATGGTTGGGACGGTGAGTGGGCAATCATCGGAATGCCGGCCGAGCGGACTTTGGGGCACGCGTTGGCGGCGGCTAGCGCTCGTGCCGATGGTGAACTGCTCACAAAGATGGACGACGACGATTACTACGCCTCGTCGCACATCTGGGACCTGGTGCTCGCGCGGATGTATTCCGGTGCACAGATCGTTGGTAAGGCTCTCGACTGGGTTTATCTGACCGCAGCAGACACAACGGTGTTCCGGCCCACGTACCCGGCAGAGCGCTTCGCGAAGTTCGTGGCCGGTGGAACGATGCTCATCTCCGCTGGAGACCTCGCGCAGGTGGGTGGCTGGCGTCCGGTGCCGAAGTCGGTCGACCGAGCGTTGCTCGACCGTGTTCTCGATGCCGGCGGTCTGGTGTACCGCGCGCACGGGCTGGGCTACGTATACGTGCGAAACGCCGCCGACGGATCGGCCAATACCTCGCAGGTGAACGAGGACCACTTCCTCACCAAGACGGTGGCGCAGTTCCCGGGACTGTTGAAGTCCGAGGCCCTGGGAACGACGTCAGTCGGCGAGGAGCGTTAGCCGATGGGCCTGCCGAGCGTGAGCGTCGTGATGCCTGTCGTGAACGAGGAACGGCATCTGCGTGCGTCCGTACTGCGGATCTTGGATCAGGACTACGCCGGCTCGTTAGACGTAACCCTGGCTGTAGGACCGAGTCGAGACAACACTGCGCAGGTTGCAGCGGAGTTGTCCGCTGAGTACCCGAACGTGCATGTGGTCGACAACCCGAGTGGTGCCACGCCCACCGGGTTGAACCTCGCCATCAACTCATCTTCGGGTGACGTCGTGGTGCGCGTTGATGGCCACGCGATGATTCCTCGCGACTACATCAGTACCGCGGTCGACGTCCTCGAACGAACAGGCGCGGACAACGTCGGCGGTGTCATGGCTGCCGAGGGCACCGGCGAATTCGAGAAGGCGGTCGCCGCCGCGATGACCTCGAAGTTCGGTGTTGGTGGTGCGTCGTTCCACGTTGGTGGAGACGAAGGTCCGGCGTTGACCGTCTACCTCGGATGCTTTCGTCGATCGGCGCTCGATCGAGTGGGCGGCTACGACGAAACGATGGAGCGGGCTCAGGACTGGGAGATGAACCTTCGGATCCGCAATACCGGTGGAGTCGTCTACTTCACGCCAGATCTACACGTCACCTATCGGCCCCGGCATTCGCTGCGGGCGCTTGCCCGCCAGTACTACGACTACGGACGCTGGCGCCGGGAAGTGGCGACGCGTCATCCCGAGACCATCTCGGTGCGCTATCTCGCAGCGCCGGTAACCGTGGCTGCCATATCGGGCGGTCTTGCTCTGTCGCTCGCCGGAGTGGTGAGTGGGCGGGGAGGTCTCGTTGCACTCGGGCTAATGCCTGCAGGTGTGTATGCAGCAGGCAATGCCGCTGCGTCGGCGAGTGTCGCGGCACGTGCGGGCGAACCGGCGATGATGCGCCGACTGCCAACTGTCTTCGCGACAATGCATGGAGCCTGGGGCGCTGGATTTCTGCGCGGGGGAGCCGGGCGCTGATGGGTGTTGTGGATCGGGTGCGTCGTCGGCTATCACCTGGATCATCGCTGCAATGGACGATCGTGACGTCCGCCCCGAAGGGTGAGGCGGGTGAGCAGTGGGGAGACACCTGGTTCGCTCGTGACCTCGCTGAGGCGCTCCGCCGGCAAGGTCAGCGCGTGAAAGTGGTTTCGCGCGCCGGGGCTGCCAAAGAAGAGCGTTCCGGTGATGACGTCGTCGTCGTCCTTCGCGGTTTGCGAGCGGTTCAGCCGCCCAACGATCGCGCGGGAGTGTGGATGCTGTGGGTCATCTCGCATCCCGAACTCGTCACCGAGGAAGAAGCGCGTTCGTACGACGCCGTCTTCGTGGCTAGTGAGTCATGGACACCGCCCGGCGGAGTTGCGTGTACACCGCTGTTGCAGGCAACTGCGGCCGAGCGTTTCCACCCCGGCGTTGCTCCGGCGGATTCCGGTGACGCGCTGTTGTTCGTCGGTTCGACCCGCGGACAATTCCGCCCGGCGGTACGCGCAGCGCTCGAATCGACGCGCGCCCACGAGCTTGTCGTCTACGGCGTGGGTTGGGAAGAGTTCCTTTCACCGGAGGCCATCGGTGGCGAATTCGTCGCGAATAGTGAACTTCCCGCGAAGTACGCGTCAGCCGGCATCGTCTTGAACGATCACCACGCGGAGATGGCGAACGACGGGTTCTTGAGCAACAGGCTCTTCGACGCCGTCGCGACGGGGGCACGCGTGGTCAGCGACCGAGCCGAGGGGTTGACGGAGGTATTCGGAGACACAGTGCCGACGTTCGACGACGACAATGGGCTGGTGGAGTTACTTGCCCGGCCCATTGAGGAGGTCTTCCCCGACGAGCAGTCGCGAATGGCCGCTGCCGAGCGGATTCGTCAACACCACTCCTTCGATGCCCGAGCAGCGGTCCTGCTCCAGCGGGCCGGTGAATTGCGGGCTGGCCGATGAACGTCGAGCCCCTGGTGAGTGTCGTCCTCATCGGATACAACGATGCCTCGCGCATCACCCGGGCTCTGGAATCTCTGCGCCGCCAAACGTTGCACTCACTGGAGATCATCGTCGTCGACGATGCATCGACCGACGCCACGGCCGAGATCGTTGAATCGATAGCCGCGAATGACGCTCGCATTCGGTTTGTTCAACGCGCGGAGAACTCCGGAGGCTGCAGCGCGCCGCGCAACGACGGTCTAGCGCTGGCCCGAGCCCCGTGGGTGATGTTCTGCGATTCTGACGACGAGTATGAACTGCATGCCTGCGCCACCCTGCTCAATGCAGCCGAGGACTGGGATGCCGACGTGGTCTGCGGGACAGCTATCCGCCACGACGTCAAGAGAGGCCGGGATAAGGCATGGCGTCCGGAGTTGCACTCGCGTGATCACGTGGTTGCCGGCCTCGCAGAGGAGCCGGACCTTCTTTACGACACCATCAGCGTCAACAAGATCTACCGACGCTCGTTCCTGAACGATCACGCTATTTCGTTTCCTCCCGGTCTACTCTTCGAGGATCAGGTGTTCACCCTGCAGTGCTACCTGAAGGCGCGACGAATCGGAATCCTTCAATCACGCGTGTACATCTGGAACGTCGA
>CAJXUJ010000153.1 GCA_913061025.1 uncultured Actinomycetes bacterium
CCGGCCATTTGCTCGGCGAACTCGGCATGCCAAGCGTCCGAGCTGGTGCGCAGAGATGTGTCGAGAACAAGGCGCCGGCGCGTGGAGTCCATCAGGTTCGCGCCGATCGCTTCGAGGTCCTCTGGGCCCGGCCCGAGCGCGAAGACGCGCGCACCTGCGGCTCTGACCAGAGCCATTTCATCTCGGCACACCTTGGTGACCTGTGAGCGCCAACGCCGCTCAAGTCGCGCTTGGATGCCGGAGGGTGAGTCCATGTCGAACGACACCATGGGTGCGATGACGTAGACCTCGTCGAGTCCAGAATGCGCAACGACGTCAACCGAAGTCGCCGAGACAGCGCCTCCGTCAACGTAGGCGCGTCCACCAATGTCCACGGGAGAGAACCAACCCGGGATCGCGCAGGAGGCCATAACCGCGCTCGACAGCGGAGCCACTGGCGCGCCGGGGCGCCCGAAGACCACCCGGTGACCGTCGGTGTAGTCCATGGCGACAACCCACAGGTTTGCGTGGGTAGACCATTCACCGAACGGGGTGACAGCATCGATCAATTGGCCGACTCGATCCAGTGATCGGCCGCCCTCGGGAAGAAACGCCGACAGAACCGTGGTGGCGGGAAGTTGCCCAAGTTGTCGAAGGCTCGATCGAATGAGCGCGGGCGATCCTGGCCCGCGGAGTCTGGGAACTCCGGGTCGATGGCCACCGGTGGCCCGATCCGGATCCCATTCGTAGCCAGCGAGGGGTCCGGTGGTGACCTGTTCATCGCGGTAGTGGGTGATGAGCTCATCGGTGCTGACCCCACACGCGACGAGTGAGGCGAGCACCGAACCGGCGCTGGTTCCGACGATGATGTCGACGTCTTTCGCGGTCAAGCCCGTGGCAGATTCCCACGCCGAGAGCGCACCGACGGCCCACGTTCCGCCCAGCACTCCCCCGCCACCGAACACCAGGGCTCGGCGCGTCTTGCGCTCGACGCCTCTCTCGCGCACCTGCTCGGTCATCCTGCGTCGGCGCGCCCGGGGATGATCCGCAGACCCGTCTCCTTGGACGCCGCTTCCTTCAGTTCGGTGAGGGATTGAGCCAGACCATCGATGATGACGTTCACGTCCGCAAGCGCGTCACGATCTGCGGTGAGACCGACGAAGACCGACCCTCGGTACGAGGTCAGTCCGATGCCGAGCGCCTGTCCTTGCACCAGCGGCGAGAACGGGTAGGCAGCGATCATCTCGCTGCCCGCGGCGTACAGCGGGCGTTGCGGACCCGGGACGTTTGTGATCGCGACGTTGTAGGCACGCTGAGACAGTGTCGAGCCAACGCGTGATCCGAGCGCGTGCAGCGTGGGCGGTCCGAACCCTGCCATTCCAGCGAGTGCCTCGGCTCCGACGAAGCGTTCGGTGTTTCGCAGATCGCGCATGTGGAAGGCGATCTGGTGGAGGCGAACGATCGGATCGGCTTCACCCACGGGCAGATCGATCAGGAATGCACCGACCTGACTGGTGACCGCCGGATCGCGCCGATTCGGGTTCTCATCCTGGATACTCACCGGCACTAACGCGCGCAGCGTGGCCGAGGAATCGAGCACGCGCCCTCTGTTCATCAGCCAATCGCGCAGTGCACCCGTGACTACCGTCAGGACGACGTCGTTCACCGTGCCCACGCTGGTGCCGTGGACTTCACGGAGTTCGTCGAGCGACATTTCGGTCGTGGCGAATCGCCGCTGCGCACCGATGCGAGTGTTGAGCGGACTGTTCATCGGAGTACGAATCATTGAAGCGACGGTTCGCACCACTTCCTCGCCGGTGTCCTTCACCCAGGTGGCAACCGATTCGGCGGCCGCACCAACATCACGCACGCCACTGGTCACGACGTCCCACGCCACCGTTGGGCGGGTGAGGACACTCGAGAGAGCCGATCCGATGAGTTCAGGGTCCGACGGCTCCGGTCGAGGATTCCACGCGACAGGGGTGACTTCGGGAACCTCGGAACTCGCATCGAGCATCACCTGCGCGATATCGATCGCACCGGTTCCATCCACGAGCACCTGATGGCTCTTGGTGACCACCGCAAAGCATCCGTCGGACATTCCTTCGATGAGGTACATCTCCCACAGTGGACGCGAACGGTCCAGTGGCCGAGCCATCAGCCGGGCGACGAGTTCATCGAGTTGCTCCCGCGTTCCGGGATTCGGAAGGGCCGAGCGCCGCACGTGGTAGGCGACGTCGAAGTTGGCGTCGTCGACCCACACCGGCCGGGACAGTCCCCAGGGAACCTCGCGAATGCGCTGGCGGTACCGCGGGACGTGGGCAATCCGGCTGCGGATGAGCCGGACGAGCCGTTCGTGGTCGAAGCCACCCTCCGGCGGCCGGAAGATGGCGACGCCGCCGACATTCCTCGGGGTCGCGGCGTCTTCGCCGAACCACAAGGCGGCGTCGACCGCGTCGAGTCGATCCATCCTGACCCCTTCCCGAGTGCCTACCAGTCTTACACGAGCCCCCACGGCACGGCGGTACCACGGGAAATTCCAGGAGGACGTACGCTGTGAGCGTGCGCTTCCCCGTAGTTCTGGCCGCGACCGCCCTGATCGCTGGGCTGTCCGCACCTTCTGCTCTGGCCTATGGCGATGTCCCCTCCCAGCGGACCAGCGGGACACCCGCCTCAACGTCCTCGCTGGACGGCCCCAAGGCCGCCGTTCCCGTGCCACCGCGCAAGGTGAAAAAGCCTCGCCCGGCCACCCGCTCAACCAAGGCAAAGAACGTTCCCGAGCGCCCCATGGACGGTGGAACCGGCCGTCGCATCATTTACGACAAGTCCCTCATGACCGTTTGGGTGATGAATAAGAAGAACGAAGTCGTGTATCGCTTCCCGATCGTCGGGCGCTGGGATCGACCGGTCGCCGGTGAGTACGAGATCTACTCCAAGTCCGAGCGAAGCGGCAACCCGAACTCAAAGGTGACCTTCGATCACATGACGCGCTTCGCTTACGGGAATGACGGCAAGACCCCCATCGGTTTTCACAGCATTCCCCTCTACTACGACGGTCGGATGATGCACGGCATCGACCAGCTCGGTTTGCCGATCGCCACCGGTGGTTGCGTGCGCATGCACGAAGACGATGCCGAGGCTCTCTACGAGTGGTCGAAGATCGGTGACCGCGTCGTGGTTCTCGCCTCTCCCTGAAGGTCCGCGCTTCTCGAAGGTCCGCGCTAGGCGGCAAGTGCGCCCGTCAACTTCCGCAGGCGTCGTCGCGACTTCATCGTCGCTGACACTTCTGATAGCAACGCGCCCTGCTGAACGCACGAGCTAATTCCAGGATCATCGTTCACCACGTGCAGGGGAAGCGAGAGTCCCGCTTCTCGTAGAACGTCTCGGACTTTGTCCTGCACAGCCGTTAGTTTCCTTGGCACCCGATTCACCACCACGTCGATGGGGGTCGTGGGAGCGATCAATCGAATCT
>CAJXUJ010000154.1 GCA_913061025.1 uncultured Actinomycetes bacterium
CACCTGGGCAAGGACGTCGATCCATTCCTCACCGATAGCGGGAGCCGCCCAGATGACTTGGTCGGCTGTCAGCGCTCGAACATCGAGCAGTTCCGGAGCGCCGACGTAGACGGTGTCGGTCGCGGCGTCGACGTCGACCACGTACCGGGGACGGCCATCCTCACCGGGAATCCGCAGATCCAGTCCCCTGCGCTGCCCGATGGTGACGGTGAAGGTCCCACGGTGGCTGCCTACAGCCCGACCGGTAGCGACATCCACGATCTGCCCCGGCTGTTCACCGAGGGCGCGGGTCAAAAAGCCGGCCGTATCGCCATCCGGGATGAAGCAGATGTCGTGACTGTCGGGCTTGCGGGCTGTGCGAAGACCGCGCTGGTCGGCTTCGTCACGCACATCCGCCTTGACCGAATCACCGAGCGGGAACAGGCAGTGCGCGAGCAGATCCTGCTCGATAACCGCGAGGACGTACGACTGATCCTTGTCAGGATCGACCGCGCGATGCAGTTCCGGCCCGTCGGGTCCGTCCACCACACGGGCGTAGTGCCCGGTGGCGACGGCGTCGAAGTCGAGAGCCAGTGCCCGGTCGAGTACCGCGCGGAACTTGATGTGCTCGTTGCAGCGCAGGCACGGGTTCGGTGTGCGATTGGCGCGATACTCGGCCAAGAAGTCCGCCATGACGTCTTCGGCGAACTCCTCGGAAAAGTCCCACACGTAGAAGGGAATCCCGAGCGCATCCGCGACGCGTCGAGCATCGCGAGCATCGTCGATCGTGCAACAACCTCGCGACTTGCCACCCTCGGACTTGGATCGCGCAAGCGCCAGGTGAACGCCGATGACGTCATGCCCAGCGTCGACCATGCGTGCCGCGGCGACGGACGAATCAACGCCGCCGGACAGAGCAGCGACCACCCTCATGACGTCTCCGCCGCCGCCTGGGCCGAACGAAAACGGTCACTCGACACCGAGCCCGCGCGACGCGCCCGATCGACCACTCCCGGCAGTGCTGCGAGAACCGCGGACACATCCTGGGCGCTGGAGTCACGACCGAAACTGAAACGCAGCGACGATCGAGCAGTGCGTTCGTCCACACCCATCGCTAGCAGGACATGGCTGGGCTCGGGAATCCCAGCCGTGCAGGCCGAGCCCGTCGAGCAATCGACTCCCGCGGCATCGAGGAGCATCAAGAGCGAATCTCCTTCGGCTCCGGGAATGGAGACGTGGACATTGCCGGGCAAACGTTCGGAAGGGTCGCCGATCGTGGCTCCATTGATGACGGCATCGGGAACCAACTCCGTGATCCCTCGCGCCAAGGCCGCCTGAAGCTCGAGTAGGTGAGCAGCATGCGCCTGCTGCTCACGCACTGCGTGATTGACCGCGACGGCGAATGCAGCAGCGGCCGGGGCATCGAAGGTTCCGGATCGAATGTCGCGCTCCTGACCACCACCGTGGGCAACCGGAACAACCGACTCGTGTGGATCGACGATCAGCGCGCCGACTCCGAAGGGGCCACCCACCTTGTGGCCGCTGATCGTCACGGCCGTTGCGGGAACCTCGGAGAGATCCACGGGTACCTGGCCCAAGGCCTGCACGGCGTCGGTGTGGAACGGAACACCCGCCTCTTTGCACAAAATCGCAATGTCACGAACCGGCTGCACCGTTCCGACCTCGTTGTTGGCCCACATGACGGTCACCAGTGCCGTGCGGACCGCGTTGTCAGCGAGGTGCTCGGCCAAACGCGAGACGCTTACCCGACCTTCCGCATCGACAGGCAGCCACAGAACATCGGCGTTCTCGTGCTTACCCAGCCATTCCACCGGATCCAGCACCGCGTGGTGCTCGATGGCGGATGCAACGAGGAATGGTTCGTCGAGCCCGAGGCGTGCGCGCCGAGCCCAGTAGAGACCCTTGACCGCGAGGTTGTCGGACTCCGTTCCCCCGGAGGTGAAGACAACAGCCGATGGGCGCGTGCGGAGATCGTCGGCGATCGATTCCCGCGATTCCTCAACGATGCGGCGAGCGGCGCGACCCGACGCATGCAGTGACGACGGGTTTCCAGCAACCTCAGACGCGCGCAACCACGCTTCCCGCGCTTCCGGGCGCATCGGGGTGGTCGCGGCGTGGTCGATGAACGCCCGCTCGCGCTTTTCAGTCATGACCACCATCCGATGGTAGCCACGAGCGATCCAGTGCTAGACGAATCGGCTAGTTCGAACGGCTCTGGATCTCTTCGGTGAGTTGTGGGACAACCTCGAAGAGGTCACCCACCACACCGAAGTCCGCGAGTTCGAAAATCGGCGCCTCGGAATCCTTGTTCACAACAACGACGACCTTCGAGGTCTGCATCCCCGCTCGGTGCTGGATAGCACCCGAGATTCCGTTCGCGATGTACAGCTGAGGCGACACGGTCTTGCCGGTCTGCCCGACCTGGTACTGGTGCGGGTACCAGCCGGCATCGGTCGCGGCCCGCGATGCCCCGACCGCGGCACCGAGCGAATCGGCGAGTTTTTCGATGACCTCGAAACCCTCGGGTCCGCCCACACCGCGACCACCGGAGACGACAACGGCGGCTTCGGTCAATTCGGGACGGCCGCCCTTGCTCGCCACGGTGCGCTCGACCACCCGTGCCGTCTTAGCGACGTCGCTGATGGTGACATCCACCGGCTTGGCATTGCAGGTGGTGGGTGCGGGTTCGGGTGCCACCGAGTTGGGCCGAACCGTGTAGATCGGGGTTCCGTGGGTGACGGTGGAGTGCACGACGGTGCTACCGCCGAAGACGCTCTGCGTTGCAACTCCATTGGAGTCGATATCCACGGCGTCGGTGATCACACCGCTACCGACCCGAACGGCCAGACGTCCGGCCGCTTCCTTGCCGTCCGCGGACGAGGGCACGAGCACCGCCGCTGGCGCGAGCTCGGCTACGAGTGACGCGAGTACGTCCACCATCGGAACGACGGGGTGGTCTGTGACCTCGGGTCCCTCGGCGACGTACACGGTTTCCGCGCCGAATTCGCCGAGGGTGGCGAGCGCATCGGCGCTTCCTTCACCTATCCACACCACGGCGGGATCGCCGAGTCGGCGTGCCAGGGTGAGGAGTTCCGCGGTGGTCTTCTTGACCGCGCCGCTGGTTGCGTCGCGCTCGGCCAGAACAAGAACGGGAGCCATGTCGCAATCCTTCCTAGATGAACTTCTGCTCGGTCAAGTACGAAGCGATCTTCGAGCCGCCGTCGCCCTCGTCCGCCACGACGGTGCCGGCGGGCTTGGGAGGCCGCGCCGCGAAATCCGCGACGGCGCTCCACGCGGCGGCCTGACCAACCACGGCCGCTTCGATTCCCAGATCGGCGATGCCGATGGTTTCCACCGGCTTCTTCTTCGCCGCCATGATTCCCTTGAAGGACGGGTACCGCGGCTCGTTGATCTTCTCGACGAC
>CAJXUJ010000155.1 GCA_913061025.1 uncultured Actinomycetes bacterium
TGTTCGCCTAGCATCCACGGGTGGAATCGATCCGCACCTGGCAGTGCGTGGACTCCCATACCGAGGGGATGCCCACTCGCGTGGTGGTGGGCGGCGTTGGAACGCTGCCCGGCGCGACGATGGAAGAACGACGCCAATACGTGATGAACGAGGCTGACCATCTGCGTCGTTGGCTGATGTTCGAACCGCACGGCCACAGCGCGATGAGCGGTGCGATCGTGCAACCCCCGATTCGCGAGGACGCTGACTGGGGCGTCGTCTACATCGAGGTCTCCGGGTGTTTGCCCATGTGCGGACACGGCACCATCGGAACCGCAACCGTCCTCGTCGAAACCGGCATGGTGCCCGTCACGGAACCGCAGACGGTCATCCGGCTCGACACCCCGGCCGGACTCGTGATCGCGACCGTCGACGTCGAGGGAACGCGGGCGCGGGCTGTCACTATCGAGAACGTGCCAAGCTTCGTGACCGAACTCGATGCGACGGTGGACGTCCCAGGGTTGGGGAAAGTCACCTACGACATGGCCTTCGGCGGGAACTTCTACGCCATCGTCGAACTCGAGTCCCTAGACAACGCACCGGCCTTCGGGCGCGATTTCGCTCCAGCACTACTCGACGTCGGGATGCGAATCATGCGAGCGATCAACGAGCAGTCGCCTCCCCTACATCCGGAGAATCCTGCGATCGATCACGTGCACCACGTTCAACTGGTCGCTCCCGGAAGCACAGCCCAACACTCGCGGCACGCGATGGTGATTCACCCGGGCTGGTTCGACCGCTCGCCATGCGGTACCGGGACGAGCGCGCGAGTAGCGCAATTGGTAGCCCGCGGGCACATGGCCATTGGCGATGAGCTCCGCAACGAGTCCATCATCGGTACGCACTTCATCGGCCGGGCAATCAGCGAAACGAGCGTCGGCAACTACCCGGCGATCGTGCCCACCATCACCGGGCGTGCGTGGGTAACCGGCACGTCCCAGCACATGCTCGCCCCGGACGATCCGTTCCCCGAGGGCTTCTTGCTGTGATGAAGGAACCCCACAGCAGCGCGACCGAGGAACCCACCCGGTCCGCACCGCTCGAACCGCACCCCGATCGGCTTTCCCCGGACCATCCGCACTACGCGGAGATCATGCAAGAACACGACGCTGCCGTGCAGCAGGGTCAGTTCGGATATCTGGATCCTCAGACTGGACTGTTCGTCATGACGGCGACTTTCCACCTGCGGCGCGGAAAGTGTTGTCACAATGGGTGTCGGCACTGTCCGTACGTGGGGGCGAAGGAGGACGCGTGAGCCACCCGGAGATCGAACGTCTGGCAACCGGCAAGTACCTGTCGCTGACCACCTTCAAGAAGGACGGATCTGCCGTCTCGACCCCCGTGTGGGTCGCCCGCGATGGCGACGAACTCGTCGTCATCACCGATGCCACCTCGGGGAAAGCCAAGCGCATTCGCAACAACACTGCGGTCAGTCTGGCACCGTGCGATATACGAGGACGGATCACTGGGACTTCCGTGGACGGGATCGCTCGCCTGACCGACTCCACCGGAACAAAGGCTGTTGCGTCGCAGGTGAGGCGCAAATACGGACTGGCGTTCTCGGCCATCGGCTGGATGGAGAAACTGCGACGCCGATCCAGCGATTCGGTGGGCATTCGTATTCAGATCCCGGCGACACCGTGAACGTGCGCCCGTTCGTGGCCGAGCGGCCAGCCGAATATGCAGACGTGCCCGCGCCTGTGACGCGACGCCGAGCACCGGCGAATCTCCCGCCGGGGCCACGCCCCAAAGTGCCAGGAGACCTACTCGTTCGATTCCAGCGGGATACGCCGGCGTTCCTGCTCGACCTACGCGATCGATACGGGGATGCGTCGTCGTTCTTCCTCGGTGGCCAACTGTTCTTCGGACTCTTCGCTCCAGCAATGGTGCACGAGGTCACCGTTGCCCAGCAGGGTTCATTCATCAAAGGCGTCGGCTTCGAGCGCATGCGCAAGGTGTTGGGCACCGGCCTGCTGACAAACGAAGAGCCGATTCATCTGCGTCACCGACGCATGATGCAACCGCCCTTCCACAAATCACGCCTCGATGGGTACGCCGAGCAAATGTCGGTACTCGCGCGCACCAGTGTCGAATCATGGCGAAGCGGAACAACGATCAACATCGCACCCGAGATGATGCGACTAACGTTGCTGATCGTTGCGCGCACACTGTTCGGCACGGATGCGGACCGACACACCGAGCAGATCGCGGAGTCGATGGAAGTCGCCATCGATCGCATCGAGCGAACGATGCTTCCGGGCCTGGACCGCCTCGACGGCGTGCCGCTTCCCTACTGGCGCAAGTTCCGCGAGGCATCGGATCAACTCGCCGAAATCGCCGAGGATCTGATCGCCGAGCGGCGCCAGTGCGGCGTTGACGGTGACGATCTGCTCGGACTGCTGCTGGCAATCCGCGACGAGGACGGATCAGCTTTCACTGACGAGGAAGTTCGAGATGAAGCACTGACTCTCATCCTCAGCGGCCACGAGACCACGGCCAATGCGCTGACCTGGGCTTTCAGCTGGCTCGGCAGTCGACCGGATGTGTACGAGGCGCTTCGCGCGGAAGCACTTCGGCAGGACTGGGTGACCGGATCTGCACCGGCCACCGTTGCCGATGTCATGGGCACGGAAGTAGCTGGTCAGGTCATCGCGGAGTCCCTACGGATGGCTCCTCCGGTGTGGGTGGCCCCACGGCGCGCCCTGCGTGACGTCGACATCGCCGGAGTACAGATCCCCGCGGGTGCTCACGTGCTGATCAGCCAGTACGTGACGCACCGCGATCCGACCTACTTCCCCGATCCGCACCGATGGGAGCCGAGCAGGTGGACCCCTCAGTTGCACTCAGCACTACCCCGCGGCGCCTACTTCCCGTTCGGCGCCGGCACCCGCAAATGTCTAGGGGATCAGTTCGCCCTGCTGGAGTCGCGCATCATCCTGCTGCACGCCGCTGCGAAGCACCGCCTGCTCCCAGCAGACTCGCTACACCCGATCCCCCGCGCCGAGCCCCGAGCCACATATCGGGCCAAAGGCCCGGTACCGATGAGGGTCAACTAACCCGCCGCTTACCGTGTGTTCATGCACATCGGACCCCGAGCCCTCGTATCGGGAATCGGCGTCCTAGTTCTGGTGGCGGCGACGCTCCCCTCCGGAGCCCATGCGGCGGAGCTTTCCCAAGCTCGTGGTGATTGGAGCATGGTTCCGCAGTCCAAGGATGCAGACGGTGATGGTTTCATCGACGGTGACGGCGGCGTTCCACGGAAACGACCGCTGGGGGCGGTACCGGCTAAGAAGCTCATTGGGGCGGGTAACCGGATCGCACAACCATCCGAGCGACTCATCGGCGGAGTGCAGTCGTGGTACCTGAACCCCCGCGGATACTC
>CAJXUJ010000156.1 GCA_913061025.1 uncultured Actinomycetes bacterium
TAGTCGTCGCTGGCGAAAAGAGACTGGTCGGATTCGGTCTCGGGCAGTTCTGCTGGATCCTCCGGAGTTGCCTCGGCTACCTCAGCTCCATCCGCGTCGATCTCCACCACCTCGACGGTCGTCACATCGACCGCCTCGGTAGCGGTGCCGGCTTCAGCGTCTGAGGAGTCACCCGACGGACTACCCGTGGACTCGGCCTCGCGAGCAGCTAGCGCTCGTGCCGCCACTTCGGCCGGATCGACAGCCCCGGCTGGACGCCGCGACCTCGGGGCCGGCTCGTGGGCGTGACCGAGGGAAACCTTGATGCCACGGCCGCTGCAGACCTCACAGGTCTCGGAGAACGATTCGATCAGGCCCGAGCCGATGCGCTTTCGGGTCATCTGGACCAGCCCGAGACTGGTGACCTCCGCGACCTGGTGCTTGGTGCGGTCACGCCCGAGGCACTCGACGAGTCGGCGCAGGACCAGATCGCGGTTGCTTTCCAGAACCATGTCGATGAAGTCGACCACGATGATGCCGCCGATATCGCGCAGGCGCAGTTGACGAACGATCTCCTCGGCCGCCTCGAGGTTGTTCTTGGTGACTGTCTGCTCGAGGTTTCCACCCGACCCGGTGAACTTGCCGGTGTTGACGTCGACCACGGTCATCGCCTCGGTGCGGTCAATCACCAATGAGCCACCGGACGGCAGCCACACCTTGCGGTCGAGTGCCTTCATCAGTTGCTCGTCGATGCGGTAGTGCGCGAACACATCCTCCGGCTCAACCCAGTGGTCGAGGCGCTCCAGGAGATCGGGGGCTACGGCGGAGATGTATGCATCCACGGTCCGCCAGGCGCTGTCTCCGGAGACGATCAGCTTGGCGACATCCTCGTTGAACATGTCGCGCACGATCTTGATCGCGAGATCCGGCTCGCTATAGAGCAACTCCGGCGGTGACGCCTTAGTGGTGGCGTCGTTGATGTCGGTCCACAGCGCCTGCAGCCGCTCCACGTCGGCTTCGAGAGCGTCCTCGGACGCACCCTCAGCCGCAGTGCGCACGATCACGCCGGCGTCTTCAGGCATGACACGCTTCAGGATCGACTTCAGGCGGCTGCGCTCGTTGTCGGGGAGTTTGCGACTGATGCCGGTCATCGAGCCGTCGGGCACGTAGACCAGGAATCGACCGGGCAAGGAAATCTGGCTGGTGAGCCGAGCACCCTTTTGACCGACCGGATCTTTGGTGACCTGGACCAGAACTGGGTCACCTGACTTCAGCGCGAACTCGATGCGCTTGGGCTGGCCGTCGAGTCCGGCGGCATCCCAGTTGACCTCACCGGCGTAGAGAACTGCGTTGCGGCCTCGGCCAATGTCAACGAAGGCGGCCTCCATGCTCGGCAGAACGTTCTGCACACGGCCGAGGTAGACGTTGCCCACCATCGACGTGGACGAACCCTTGGTGACGTAGTGCTCGACCAGTACCCCATCCTCGAGAACCGCAATCTGAATGCGGTCCTCGGCTTGTCGAACAACCATGACGCGCTCGACGGATTCGCGACGGGCAAGGAACTCGGCCTCGCTCAGGATCGGCGCGCGCCGACGCCCTGCTTCGCGGCCTTCACGACGACGCTGCTTCTTTGCTTCGAGCCTGGTGGAGCCACGGGTGGTATCGGCGTCTCGATTGCGGGGTTCGCGAACCTTGACGACGGTGTTGGGAGGATCGTCGGGCGATGGCTCGGCATCAGACGAGCCGTCGGAACGACGACGACGGCGACGGCGTCGGCGAGAACTCGACCCACCCTCGGTTCCTTCACCCTCGTTTGCCGACTCATCAGAATCCGCCGACTCGTCATCGGAATCGGCGCTCCCGCCCTCTTCCGTCGGATCGTCGGATTCGGTCGACTCATCGGAGTCCGAAGATTCATCGGACTTACGCCGACGACCACGCCCGCCGCGGCGACGACGCCGGCGGCCACTGCCCTCGTCTCCCGAGTCAGAGTCGCCCGAGTCGGGGTTGTCGGAATCGGACACGCCGGAATGGGCGCCGTCCTCAGGCGCATCATCGGGCGTATCGATCGCCTCGGTCCGTTCGGCATCTGCCTCGACGTCGGAACCGGTTTCATCGTCGGATGCCGGTGCCGACTTGCTCACGCTCTTCTTTGCGGTCTTCTTGGCAGCTTTCTTGGTTGCCTTCTTGACCGACTTCTTGGCAGCCTTCTTCGACTCCTCGGCGTCCGGCTTCTCCGACGGCGCCGACTCCGACTCTCCGCTCGCGGGGGCGTCGTTCACCGGCTCCGGCGGCGCCGTCTTGCGAGTAGCGCGACGACGTGGCCGTCCCGTAGGGGTGTCTTCCGCCGGCGCAGCCTGGAAAAGCGGAACACCAGCGGCTGGGGGCGCGCCCGCAGCCGTGGCGTCGTGCGATGCGTTCGATGTTTCGTTGTTCTCGACCATGGGGTCGTGCTCCTTCGGGGCCCGTCCACGTGTCACTGACGCGGAACTAGGGCCGGTCCATTGCAAGCCTTCTGGTGCTGTCCGGTTCGCGCGCCTTGCGCTGCGTGGACCGGGCAGCCGATCGACGTGAGGTCAGACCTCGCGGTCCGGAGCGAGTGGATCGCCCACGGTGCAGGTCGCTGAGTCGAGCGGCCCCTGGGCCAGGCGGGTCACCCGAGGGGGAACCGGCGGCTCGAGGTCGGCCACTCGCCGCAGCGCGGCCAGTACGTCGTCGGGTCGTACCGTCATCGTGACATGGCGGACGACCGCGTCGAGTATGGCACATGGCTGGCCTTGCCCGGTCGCATCGGCCACTTCAGCCTCGGGGGCAACGTCGAGCCGCACCACCGGCTCGCGGGCGTCGAATGTGCGCAAGCCCGACTTGGCCATCCGCTGGACCTCGATGTGATCGCTCGCCCAGAAGGCATCGCGGGCCGCGATCAGAGTGTCCCTATCGACGCCGGGAAGTTCGATTCGCCAATGGCTGGCCTCGAGGCGCTGGGCGAAATCCGAACTGCGAGCTTCGACGGCATCCACCACATCAAGGCCCTGCGGCAACGCCTCATCGAGGGCGGAGCGCACAGCCTCGGGGTCCCACTGCGTGGTGAGCCCAATCTCGGCGTACTCGGCCTCGCTCGCCGCGCCCGTGGGCGCCGAGTTCGAGTAGGAGATCTTCGGGTGCGGACTGAACCCTGCGCTGAAGCCGATCGGCAACCGGGCGCGGCGGATCGCCCGCTCCAGGGCGCGCTGGAAGTCCCGGTGGCTGGAGAAACGGAGGCGTCCGCGACGCGCGTACTTCAGCCGAATGCGTTGGACTACCGGGGCGACGTCTCTTTCGGGTGGTCGTCTATTAGCCACGCGCAGCCGACGCAGTCTGGGTTGAGTTGTCCAACGAGCCGTCAACCGACGACGCCACGACCGGCATCGGTAGTTCGGTGACACCGGTC
>CAJXUJ010000157.1 GCA_913061025.1 uncultured Actinomycetes bacterium
CCGGCCAACGCAGACGTGGCCCGACCGATAGCGAAGACCAGCAGGACAGCCGGCATGAAGAACGAGTACATCTCCGTTGTGAGGTAACCAACGGGAGTTCCTAGGTCAACGCCTCCGAGCAGACCCTGCAGCGATTCGGGAAGACTGCCGAACACATCTGCATAGGCGTTTTCTCCGGCGATCGACTTGTAGAACGACGCCACGAGGGCGGAAAGCGCAAGAACCGCGACCGTCCACCACAAGAGCGATCGCCAACGCAGCCGAAGATCGGACACGAGCATCGAGGTCATGCCGCACCTCCCTGCGTCGCGTAACGGTCATCGGAGTAGAAGTCCAAGAGGACTTCGTCCAACTCACCGCCCACCGATTCGATCGTCTGGATGGAGAAACCCGCGAGGACTTTGACGATGCCATCCACATCTCCGATGTAGGTCACGTCGATCATCGAATCCGCTATGCGCGCGTCCACTCCCGGGAGAGCATTTATCCGCTCGCAGCAGGTGTAGGCAGCATTGGGGTCAACAGTTCGAACACGTAGGCGCTGGCGTGCACGCGCCCGCAGTTGTTCGATCGTCTCGACAGCAACCAGGCGACCCTCCCGCAGGACGGCCACCCGGTCGGCGAGATCTTCGAGTTCGGACATGACGTGGCTGGAGAGAACGACGGCGCTGCCGCGATCCACCACCTCATCGACAAGCGCGGCGAATTCGCGCTGCAGCAGTGGGTCGAGGCCCGATGTGGGCTCATCGAGCAGCAGTACATCGGCCTCCTTTGCGAACGCGAGTACCAGACCCACCTTTTGTCGGTTGCCGCGCGACAGCGTTCCCACCGGGCGGGACAAGTCGATGTTCAATCGCTTGGTCAGCTTCTCGACTTGTGTCGGGTCGAGAGCGCCCCCCGCCGCACTGAACCGACGCAACAGCGAATAGCCACTGAGTCGGCCGGGGAAGGATAGGTCACCCGGAAGGTAGGAGATGCGGGCGCGAGCACGTGGTCGCCGAGAGTCGGTTCCCACGACATCGATGGTCCCCTTGGTTGGGTGGACCAGATCCAAGATCGACCGCAGCAGCGTGGTCTTCCCAGAACCGTTCGGCCCCAGGAGCCCGGTCACCTGTCCGGCCGGGACTTGGAGGGAGACGTCGTCGATGCCACGGGCTGAGCCGTATCGAACGGTAACGTCCTTCACGTCCAGGACGATTTGCCTGGCCTGTGCGCCCGTGCGGGTGTTCATAACCCGAGCCTAGGGCGGCCGGGGGTTTAACCTGATCAGATGACCGAGTCACTAGCGGACACACTCTCGTCCGCCGACACTCCCGGCACCCGGGGCACCCGAATGCCGAGGGAGAAGCGACGCGAGCAGGTCATGGCTCAGGCCCGCAAGGTCTTCATGGAAAGCGGCTACCACGCCGCGGGGATGGACGAGATCGCAGAAGCGGCAGGGGTCTCCAAGCCCGTCCTCTACCAGCATTTCCCCAGCAAGCTCGAGCTCTACCTCGCACTGCTCGATCGGGGTATCGACGAACTCCTACAGTCTGCCGATGCAGCGCTGGCGAGCACGACCGACAACAAGGAGCGCGTGGGAGCAACGATGCGCGCCTACTTCGCGTTTGTCGCCGATCGCAACAGCGCCTACCGCCTGGTGTTCGAAAGCGACGTCATGAACGAATCCGCCGTACGAGCCAGGGTGGATCGGGCGCATGAAGCGATCGCCAGCAAAATTGCCGACGTCATCTCCGCCGACACCGGTCTGAGCAACGAGCAGGCGATGCTGCTCGGCTCGGGCCTGCAAGGCCTCGCCCAGGTTGCGGCGAGCCGATGGCTCGTCGGCGAACAATCCGACATGTCCCTCGAAGATGCAGCCGATCTCGTGGCGTCGCTGGCCTGGCGTGGGATCCGCAGTTTCCCCCTCACCCACCCTCCTGAGTAGGACTCAGGTAGTTCGCGCTGGGCGGACATCAACAGCTTCGCGTACCCTCGCAGCGTCGGTACCATCCTTGAAGAACGATTCCCTAGCTAGATCGCAACGAAAGGCGAGGCAACGGTGGAGATCAAGATCGGCGTCGTGGACACACCCCGGGAGATCACGGTCGAATCCGAGGAGGCCGCGGATGCGGTCACCAAGGCCGTTGAAACCGCCGTTGAGAAGGGCACTCTGCTCTCACTCACCGATTCGCGCGGTCGGACGATTCTCGTTCCGTCGGCGAAGATCGCCTACGTGGAGATCGGACCCGCCGCGAGCCGCAAGGTCGGTTTCGGAAGCGCGTCGTAGTTCTCGCTAGGCCGCGAGCCCTAGTTCCTGCATCCGTCGCGAGTGGTTGTCGGTCAGCCGCGCCAACATCCGGCCGATCTCCGCTAGATCAACTCCCGGACGATCTATTCCTCCCACGATGAACATGGACAGTGCGTCGCGCTCGGCGGCGACCCGTTGGGCCTGGGAGAGGGCTTCCCCCACCAGGCGACGGCCCCACAGCGCGAGGCGTCCGGCCACCCGTGGATCCGCCGCGATGGCGGCACGCACCCGGTCGACCGCGAACGCCGATTGACCGAGGTCCTCGCATACGTCGAGAACCAACTCGCGGCTTGCGGGATCCACATACGCGGATATCTCCCGATAGAAGTCGGTTCCGATGCCATCACCCACGTAGGCCTTGACCAAGCCCTCGAGCCAATCGGCCGGTTTGGTGTGGGCATGGAAATCATCGATCGGCTTACGGAAGGGCTCCATCGCCTCGTTCGGGTCCGCTCCGAGTTCCACGAGTCGGTCCTGGAGCGCGAGGAAGTGGCGGTACTCGGCGGTGGCCATTCCCGCTAGTGCCGCCTTGTCGGTTACCCGTGGCGCCATCGCGGCATCAGCCGCGAGACGTTCGAAGGCGACCAGCTCGCCGTAGGCGAGGACGCCGAAAAGGTCGATCAGTGCAGCGCGGTACTCCGGATCGGCGAGGGCCTGGTCCGTGGAGTCGAAGGGTGTCGAGCCGTCGATCATCGTGACGCAAGGGTATCCACCCAGCCCTGGTGATCGGGCCTACTTCGTGCGGCCGGTAGCATCAGACCGTTGCGGAACATCGGATTCCGCCGTCGGTGACTCATCATCGACCCATATCGGGTTGGCAACGAGCCCACCCTGAACCCTGGAGTTTCCTCTGAGCACGACGAACGTGAACAACACGAATGAAGATTTGGTGGAGCCGATTGCGGCTGACGAAGTAACCGCCGCACCCACCGCTACACCCAAGACTTTCGCCGAACTCGGCGTTGCCTCCCCCATCGTGGATGCCCTTGCCGACCATGGGATCGTCACGGCTTTCCCGATCCAAGAGATGTGTCTCGACCTCGCACTCGAGGGCCGTGACGTCATCGGCCAGGCCAAGACCGGCACCGGCAAGACCCTGGGCTTTGGCA
>CAJXUJ010000158.1 GCA_913061025.1 uncultured Actinomycetes bacterium
TCCTGGCCGAAACTGATCGCCCGCATGAAGTAGTAGCGAAACGCGTCGGATCCGAAGTGATCGATGATCTGCTCGGGCGCGATACCGGTGAGCTTGGACTTGCTCATCTTCTCGCCACCGACCAACAGCCATCCGTGTGCGAAGACCTGCTTGGGCAATGGCTCGCCGGCCGCCAGCAGCATCGCAGGCCAGTAGACAGCGTGGAAACGAAGGATGTCCTTGCCAACGAGGTGCACGTCAGCAGGCCAGGTGTTCGCATACCGAGCGGCGTCCTCGCTCTCCGGCTCGGATCCGTACCCGGTTGCGGTCGCGTAGTTCAACAAGGCGTCGAACCAGACGTAGACGACCTGACCTTCATCCCAGGTGAGCGGAATTCCCCAGTCGACACTGGACCTGGACATCGAGATGTCGACCAGACCTTGGCGCAGGAATGCCATGACCTCGTTGTAGGCGCTTTGCGGACGGACCGCGTTCGGGTTGGCCTCGTAGTGCTCGATCAGCCGATCGCCGAAGGCCGAGAGTTGGAAGAACCAGTTGTCCTCGCGCAGTTCCTCGGCCGGCCGCCCGTGCACCGGGCATACCTGCTGGCCTTCGTATTCACCGGTGCCGTCGACCAGGTCGCCCGGGAGTTTGAACTCCTCGCAACCCACGCAATAGGGGCCCTCGTAGGGAGCCGAGTAGACGTACCCGTTCTCGCGCACGGTCTCCCAGAACTTCTGTACTCGCTGGACATGGCGATCCTGGGTGGTACGGATGAAATCGTCGTTCGCGGCATCTACGGTCTCGAGCACCGGAAGCCACGACTCTGACACAAGTCGGTCCACCCACTGCTGCGGTGTGACACCGCCGGCTTCGGCCGCCCGCTGCACCTTGGTGCCGTGCTCGTCGACGCCGGTGAGGTACCAGACCTTCTCACCACGCTGCCGGTGCCATCGGGTGAGCACGTCTCCCGCAGTGGTGGTGTACGCGTGGCCGATATGTGGGGCGTCGTTGACGTAATAGATCGGCGTCGAGACGTAGTACGCCTTCTCGCTGGCGGGCGTGGACATGCCCCGATCCTAGGAGTCGGTGGGACTGCGCAGTGAAGCGTCGTACACGTGACGCTTGGAAAGGCCGGCCGCTTCGGCCACCTTCGCCGCCGCATCCTTGCGTGACAACCCACTAGCCATCGCTTCCATCACGGCCCGGGCGATGGATTCGTCGTCGGCCAATCCGGCGGCTTCGCGGAGGTCATCGCTGGAGGCACCGTCGACCACCACCGTGATCTCACCTCGCACCTCGCCCTGAGCCCACTGCGCAAGTTCTCCGAGTTCGCCGCGCTTGACCTCTTCGTACGTCTTGGTGAGTTCCCGACACACGGCCGCTTGCCGCTTGGCACCAAAGGCCAGGACCATGTCGGCCAGTGATTCCTCCAGCCGGTGGGGCGCCTCGAAGAACACCATTGTGCGCTCCTCGGTGGCCAGGGATTCCAAACGACGACGACGATCCCCCTCCTTGCGCGGCAGGAACCCTTCGAACGCGAATCTCGCCACCGGCAATCCCGACAGGACGAGTGCTGCCAGTGCCGCCGACGGTCCGGGAAGGCAGGTGATGGGTACGTCTGCAGCGTGGGCCTCGCGCACTAACCGAAACCCGGGGTCGCTCACCGACGGCATCCCGGCGTCGGTGACCACGAGCACCTGAGCACCGCCGGCAGCCTTGTCGATGAGTTCGGGAACGCGCGCGGATTCATTGCCTTCGTAGAAGGACAGGATCTGACCGCGCGGCTCGATGTCGAGACGAGACAGCAGGGCGCGGAGCCGGCGGGTGTCCTCGGCCGCGATCACATCGCTGTCCTGGAACGCCTCGACGAGACGCGCGGAGGCATCCTTGGCGTTCCCCACCGGAGTGGCGGCGAGCAGGATCACTCCTTGGCTGTCATGAACGGTCACCACCCCATCCTGTCGCACCTACGATGGCCAGGTGTCCGCCGTGAGCGCTGCCCCCGATCGCAGCACCACGACTCTCCCTGATCGACTCAGCCCTTCGATGCCCTCGCACGGCATCCGAGGTTGGTTCGGTCCTCTGGCCGTCGGTGCCATCGCCGCACTCACTCGTCTGCCACGGCTCGGCGAACCGAACGCCGTTGTCTTCGACGAGACCTACTACGCCAAGGATGCCTGGTCCTACCTGCGCTACGGCGTGGAGATCGACGAGGTGGACAACCACAAGGACCTGATGATGCAGGCCGGGGACAACTGGCGCAGCGTCGAAGCTTTCAGCGGAGAACCGGGGTTCATCGTCCATCCACCCGTCGGCAAGTGGACCATCGCTACCGGCGAATACATCTTCGGAGTCGATCCGTTCGGCTGGCGCATCGCCGTTGCCGTCTTCGGTGTGATCGCGGTGATCATGACCGCGCGAATTGTGCGTCGTCTCACCCGCTCCGATGCACTCGGCACCATCGCCGGACTCCTCCTTGCGCTCGACGGCATCCACCTCGTGATGAGCCGCACCGCCCTCCTCGATCTCATCCTCGGCTTCTGGGTGCTTGCCGGATTCGGGCTTCTGCTCATCGACCGCGATCAGACGAGGACACGGGTGGCCGAGGACATCCGAAAACGCGGAGTCGATCGCGTCGCCGCGGGACTCGGCCCGTACCTGGGCGTTCGTCCCTGGCGCATCGCTGCGATCGTCGCCTTCGCGCTCGCGTGCGGCACCAAGTGGTCCGGCATCTGGTTCCTCGCGGCCTTCATGGCGATGTCACTCATCTGGGATGCCCTGCTACGACGCGCCATCGGCGTGGACCATCCGTGGTCGTCGGCTTTCGCCCGTGATCTACCCCTCGCCGCGCTTTCGACTCTCGTGATCGGCATCGGGGTCTACCTCCTCACCTGGACCGGCTGGTTCGCCACCAGCACCGGGTGGAGCCGCAACTGGGCCGCCGACCAAGGAGATTCGATCGTCCCCGACCCGATTCGATCGCTATGGCACTACCACTCGGAGATGTGGAACTTCCACACCAATCTCGACGCCGATCACAACTACGCCAGCAACCCACTCTCGTGGCCATTCATGACGCGTCCCACCAGCTTCTACTACGAAAGCCCCGAGGGTTGCGGCGCCGACAGTTGCTCGAGCACCGTGCTTGCCGTCGGCAACCCGATTATTTGGTGGGCCGCCGTCCTCGCGCTTCCATACCAACTCTGGCGGTGGATCGCGATGAAGGACTGGCGCTCCGGTGCGGTGATCGTCGGCATTGCCGCCGGTTGGTTACCGTGGATGCTCTACCTGGACCGCACGATCTTCACGTTCTACACGGTCGTCTACGTGCCGTTCGTCGTCATGGTGGTCACGCTGACCCTCGGTGCAATCGCCCGCGGCTTACGAGACAAACCTCGATGGATACCCGC
>CAJXUJ010000159.1 GCA_913061025.1 uncultured Actinomycetes bacterium
TCGGGGAAATTGTCCAGGGCGCTCAGGACCGGCATCGGGGTGAGCCCACCCATCGCGCACAGCGATCCCTCGGTCATGACCTCACACAGATCTCTCAGTAGTTCGGTGTTGGATTCAGCATCCACGCCATCTCGGATTCGGTCAATAACCTCAGCGCCACGCACCGACCCAATCCGGCAGGGGGTGCACTTGCCGCACGATTCCTCAGCACAGAACTCCATCGCGAACTTGGCCTGCTCGGCCATGTCCACCGAGTCGTCAAAGACCACCATGCCCCCATGCCCGATCATTCCGCCGGCCTCGGCCAGGGTTTCGTAGCCCATGGGCACATCGAGCCGATCGGTCGGGAGGTAAGCGCCGAGGGGTCCACCGATCTGCACCGCGCGAACAGGGCGCCCCGAGCGCGTGCCACCGCCGAAGTCGTAAACCAGCTCGCGGGCGCTGATGCCGAACGCGGACTCGACGATCCCGCCCCGGGCGATGTTCCCGGCCAATTGGAATACCTGGGTTCCCTGCGATTTCTCGGTTCCGAGCGCGGAGTAGGCGGCGGCTCCTCGAGCAAGGATGGAGGGGACGCTCGCCATCGTCAGGACGTTGTTGATGACCGTCGGGGTGCCGAACAGACCCTCGATGGCTGGTAGCGGCGGCTTGACCCGCACCATGCCGCGTCGGCCCTCGATGCTCTCCAGCATCGCGGTCTCCTCACCGCAGACGTAGGAACCTGCGCCCACGCAGACCTCTACGTCGAAACTGAGGTCGGTACCGAGGATGGAGTCGCCGAGCCAACCTTGCCCCCGTGCGACATCGATCGCCGTGCGCATGGTCTCGATGGCGTCGGGGTATTCCGAACGGAGGTAAACGATCCCCTTATCGGCACCTACCGCATAGGCCGCGATCGCCATGCCCTCCAGCAGGCAGAAGGGATCACCCTCCATCAGCATGCGGTCGGCGAAGGTTCCACTGTCGCCTTCGTCGGCGTTGATACAGATGTACTTGTGCGCAGGTGCATAGCTCGGATCACCCTTATGTGGCCGGGCGGGAGTCTGGGCGACCGTGCGCCACTTGATGCCCGCCGGGAACCCCGCACCACCACGCCCGCGGAGGCCGGAGTCGATGACGGTCTCCACCACCTGTGCGGGCTCCTGCGCCAGCGCCGCTCGTAGGCCGGCAAGTCCTCCGTGGGCGAGGTAATCGTCAGCATCGACGGGATCGGTTACTCCTACCCGCTGAAAGACCCACCGGTCCTGACGGGCTAGGAAGTCGAGATCCTCGACCGGCCCAAGGAAAGCGGCGGAGACACCCTCACCCGTCACATCAGACGGACGGACGTTGCTCCATCCCACCCGCACGCCGGATTCATCGACACTCTCCACCAGGGGCTCGAGCCAGAGCATTCCGCGGCTTCCCGTGCGCACCACGGAATGTCCGTGATCGATGAACGATTGCGCTACCTCATCTGCACCCACCGAACGGGCGGCTGAGTCTCGGGGCACGAACCACACGGTCATGAGGAAGCTCCCATCGCACGCCGAACCCGCTGCTCGATCGAATCTACGTCCGCAAGGCCCACGAGTTCCCCGCCGACCGTTGCCGCCGGACCGAGCGCACAGTTTCCGAGGCAGAAGACCGGTTCGTCGACTCCAGTCGAGGCCGCCAACTCGGGCGAGGCTTCACAGCGAGCCTTCCATCGGTCGCGCAGTTCACGACCTCCCACCGCCTGACATGCCTCCGCAGCGCACAGGCGAACCGGAATGGCGGGAGGCATGGTTGTGCGGAGATCGGCGTAGTAGGTGAGGACTCCGTGTACATCCGCGCGCGAGACGTTGCACGCCTCGGCGACCAGCGATACCGCATCGGCCGGCACGTAACCAAAGCGTTCCTGAATGGCCTGCAGGCAGCGCAGGACCGGGCCCGGTTCGGAAGCGATCACCGAGATGAGATCTCGCGCTGCTTCTACGTTCCACTCCGGATACACCGACGATGCGATGGTCATCCGTTCACCCACTCTCCACCGCTGTAGACATTCATCCGGTCATCGCGTGCGAAACCGATCAAGAGCATGTCGTGCCGACGAGCGGTGTCCACGGCCAGGGTGGTCGGTCCAGATACGGCAACGATGGCCCCGATGCACGCGCTGAGGGCCTTGGCGACGATCTCGTAGGAGACGCGTCCACTGACCACCAGCACGTGGTCGGTGAGTGGGACCAGGCCGTCGACGAGCGCGCGTCCGATCACCTTGTCCACCGCGTTGTGCCGCCCGACGTCCTCGCGTACGTAGAGAACCTCGGATTCCGGGCCCACCAACGCCGCCGCGTGCAGAGCTCCGGTGAGGTCGAACATCTTCTGCCGCGAACGCATCTGTTCGATCAACTCGAGCGCCTGATTCGGAACGAGCCGCCAGCCCGAGGAGTGCAGGGGTGCGTACGGGACAGGCACGGCATCGACCACATCAGCGCTGCACACACCACAGGAACTAGAAGTGACGTACGCGCGCGGTCGTGGGGGTTCGATGCCGGGAGCAAGACGCACCTGCACGGTGTCGATCTCCGCGGGTTCGTGATCGTCGTTCACGTCTGCCTCGTCGTGGTCGTGTGTCGAGGCTGCCAGCGCCTTCATATCGAGGATGTCGCTGGCCTGGCGCAAGCCTGCCTCGCTCACCAACCAGCCCGCGGCGAGGTCAAGATCATGCCCGGGGGTACGCATGGTGGTGGCCACGACTTCTCCCGCCACAGCGATCGTGAGCGGAGACTCCACGACCACCCGATCAATGCGATCGATCCTGGAACCCGTGGGCATACGGCCGTTGCCACCGGGCTTCGGGCGTGCGACGTCCGCCAGCCGAATGGTCGGCCGCGGGCTCGTCGTGTGACCCACGCTTAGAACAGCCCCACTACCTGACCGTCGACAACGTCGATGCGCTCGCTCGACGGCACCTTGGGCAGACCCGGCATCGTCATGATGTCCCCACAGATCACCACGATGAAGCCCGCTCCAGCGGAGAGTCGGACCTCACGAATGTTCATCGCGTGACCCGACGGTGCCCCGCGCAGCGTCGGGTCGGTCGAGAAGGAGTACTGCGTCTTCGCAATGCACACCGGCAGGTGGCCATAGCCCTCTTCTGCTAGCTCGCGAAGCCGTGTACGCACCTTGGAGTCAGCGGTGATCTCGGCAGCGCCGTAGATCTTGGTCGCCACCGCCTCGACCTTCTCCCAGAGCGTTGCATCGTCGGGGTAGACGAAGGAGTCGTGACCCGCATCCACGGCGCGTTCGTCGGCGTCGCACGTTTCGGCGACAACGCGCGCGAGATCTGCGGCCCCGGCTCCCCCATCGGCCCAGTGGCTCGCCAGGACGATCGGCACGCCCATCGACTC
>CAJXUJ010000160.1 GCA_913061025.1 uncultured Actinomycetes bacterium
GGGACCTGTTCCACGACCGCATCGATGGTGGCGGGATCCTCGAGATCACGACGCGTCGCGACATCGGGCAATAGAAGATGCAACCGGGTCATCGCCTCGAGCACCGTGACGTCGTCGTCGTTGAAACCCATGCGCTGGGCAATGTCACGCGTCATGGCGGCGCCGACAACGCTGTGATCACCCGGGTAGCCCTTGCCGATGTCATGCAAGAAGGCGCCGACGAGTAGCAGATCAGGTCGGGCAACATCACGGGCGCGCTGTCCTGCGTGCACAGCTGCTTCGATCAAGTGCCGATCCACCGTGAACTCGTGCATCGGATTGCGTTGCGGTTTGGAACGAACCGCGGTCCATTCGGGAATGAGTGCCTCGATGATGCCGGCCTGATCCATCGCCTCGAGTACCGGAACGGCGGCCGAACCGGCTCCCAGCAACGACACCCACGATTGACGGAGGTCATTGCTCCACGGCTCGGATACCGGTGTACACGCGGAGAGTCGCTCGACGGTCGCGGGAGCCAGCATGACCGATGCTTGGGCCGCTGCCGCCGCAGCACGCAGCACCAATCCGCGATCCTCGGCCGGCTTCGCACCGCGGGCCAGCGCCACCTCACCTTCGACGAGAACCACTCCCTCAGCGAGAGGAACCCGTTCGGGACCGGACTTCTCGTTCGCCGAACGACGCGTCAACCGGCGCAGCACCCGTGGCGCGAGGCTCGCGGGCTTTCGGGTAGTTCGCAGAGCCCGGTACCAGGCGACGTCACTGGCGTATGCGATGTCCCGAGCGGCTAGGTACACCGTTCTGAGAAGGTCGTCGGCGTCCGCGCCCTCGCCTAGAAGTCCCGTCAGGTCACGGGCGATCTCGTCTTGATCTTGCATCGAGAGTCGATCCCGCAGTCCGCGCGCGTGGAGCGCATCACGCACATCCAGCAAGGTGCCGACCGAGGCCGGCCAACTGGTGCGCGGGACCTCAACGGTCCAGGAGGCGGCCAACGCGCGCAGCAACACTGCATCGCGCAGACCTCCGTAGGCCTCCTTCAAGTCCGGTTCCAGCAACTGCGCCAGGTCACCCACCCGCGATCGACGCTCGGTGGCCGTGGCATGCAATTCAGCGAGCCGGTCCCCCGCGCTGGCCCGCCAATCACCGAGGATCCCTGAACGAAGTGACTCACCGAGGGCGGCGCTACCCGCTACTACCCGAGCGTCGACCAGTCCGAGAACAACTTTGAAGTCATCTTTCGCAAGTGTGCGTGCTTGGGCAATCGTGCGAACCGAGTGGTCTAGCGCGATACCCGAGTCCCAGACCGGGTACCAAATATCCGAGGCGACCTCGGACACCTTGAGCGCCGACGGCTCGTGCACGAGCACAACATCGATGTCGCTTCCCAACGACATTTCCTGGCGGCCGTAACCGCCCACGGCAACGAGGGCGAACTGTTCTGCGTCGGCGTTGCTGTTCTCGATTGCCTGAGTGAAGAGCCGACGCAGCCACGCATCGGTGACTTCGGATAGCAGCGCTCGGCGCTCGGACCCCGAAAGGTCCGAGCGCCGAGCTATGTTCTGCCGCTCTTCGGCGAGTTGTTCCATAGAGCTACAGGGCTTCTGCCCCGGTCTCGCCGGTTCGAACTCGAACCACCGTGTCGACCGGAACGGCCCAGACCTTGCCGTCACCGATCTTGCCGGTCTGCGCAGCACCGACGATGGCGTCGATCACGTCCCCGGCGCGATCGTCGTCGATCACGATTTCGACGCGTACCTTCGGCACCAACTCGACGGTGTATTCCGCACCGCGGTACACCTCCGTGTGGCCGCGCTGCCGACCGAAACCGGATGCTTCTGACACCGTCATGCCATGAACGTCCAGAGCCTCCACTGCGCTCTTGACATCATCGAGCTTGAACGGCTTGATGATTGCGGTTACCAGCTTCATTACTACGCCTCCCTATCGCGAGCAGCGTGCCCGACGCCTGCGAATCCACCACCGGAGCCGGAATCACCCAACTCGTAGGCGGTTTCCGCATGCTCGGCGAGGTCGATTCCGTTGACCTCGTCTTCCTCGTCGACACGGATGCCGATGGTCGCCTTCAGGACCACCGCAATGATGCCGGCCAGGACGATCGAGTAGATCATGACACCCACAGCCGCGATCAGCTGAACGATCAGCAGGTTGATGCTGCCGCCGTAGAGCAGACCGTTCTGGCCGCCCTCTGCCGCCAGGTCGGAGGCGAGGAAGCCGAGTGCCAGGGTGCCGACGAGGCCACCGACCATGTGGATGCCCACAACGTCGAAGGAGTCGTCGAGACCGAACTTGTACTTGAGCGTGACCGCCCAGGCACAGATCGCACCGGCAATGAGACCCAGCAGGATCGCACCGAGCGGTGTGACGTTGGCACACGCCGGGGTGATCGCCACAAGACCGGCGACGATGCCCGATGCCGCACCCAGCGAGGTGGCCTTGCCGTCGCGGATCTTCTCCACGATGAGCCAGGCCAGACCTGCAGCGCAGGTGGCGAGCAGCGTGTTGGTGGCGGCGATCGCCGCGGTGTTGTCGGCTGCGTAGGCGGAGCCGGCGTTGAAGCCGAACCACCCGAACCACAGGAGACCCGCACCGAGCATGACCATCGTCAGGTTGTGCGGACGCATCGGCTGCTTGGGCCACCCGCGGCGACGTCCGAGGATGATCGCCACGATGAGAGCCGCTGCTCCTGCGTTGATGTGGACGGCCGTTCCACCGGCGAAGTCGATGACCTCGGCGCCACCGATGTTCAGCTGACCGATCCAGCCACCGCCCCAGACCCAGTGGGCAACCGGGAAGTAGACCAGCGAGGCCCACACTGCGGCGAAGATGATCCACGCGCCGAACTTCATGCGATCGGCGAGGGCGCCGGCGATGAGGCCCACGGTCAAGCACGCGAACATCGCCTGGAAGACCACGTCGACCATGACCGGGAAGGCGTCACCCTCGGCGGGTGGCGCAAGCGCGGCTTCAAGTCCGAAGTAGTCGGTGAAGCTACCGACGAAGTAGCCCGTAGTCGAGCCGTACGCCATCGAGTAGCCGTAGATCGCCCACAGAATGCCGACGATGAACAAAGCGCCCATCACCATCATGAGCATGTTGAGAACTGATTTCGACCTGTTCATTCCTCCGTAGAAGAACGCCAGACCGGGAATCATCAAGAACACCAGCGCGGCTGACGTAAGCAACCACGCGGTTACACCCGAATCCATAGAGGTACCTCCTGTTGTGTGGCCCTAGCGGCTGCAACAGTGGAGGTTCGGAGTTTCAGTAAGTAGCGCGTCACGTTTCGAGTCGGTGACGAACGTGGCTCGCGTGTTTCAGGTGCGTTACAAGACGGGCGAGAGC
>CAJXUJ010000161.1 GCA_913061025.1 uncultured Actinomycetes bacterium
ATCATCCTCGACGGTTTAATCGTCGGCCTCGTTACGGGACTTGTCGGAGCCGGCGGCGGCTTCCTCGTGGTCCCCGCCCTCGCGCTGCTCGGTGGTCTCCCGATGCCCAACGCCGTGGCAACGAGCTTGCTAGTCGTTGCGATGAAGTCCTTTGCTGGATTCTTCGGCTACGCGCTGAAGTTCGGTGGCGACTCGATCGTCTCCATCAACACCGCCACCACGACTCTCGCCGACGGTGGAAGCATCTGGCCGGTCACATTGCTCGTCACGGGCATGGCAGTTCTCGGTGCACTCATCGGCAGCCGAGTTGTCGGGAAGATCCACCCCGACAAGTTGCGCAAGGCTTTCGGCTGGTTTGTGCTGGTGATGGCCGTGTTCATCCTGAGCCAGCAGATCGGTGGAACGCTCGTCGATTTCGCGAGCCAAGGAACGCTTCAAGCCGTAGAAGTAATCGGCGGCTTGATCGCCGTCGTCGCCTTCTTCACCTGGGTGATTCGCCGACCAGTGAAGGAATCGATTGCAGACTTCGACGAACCGGAGATCGCCTTGGAGTCAACGGACGAGTCAACGACCTCAGGTCAAAGTGGAACTACCAGCGGGCAAGGGCCTTCCCGGGATTGAGGATGCCTCGCGGATCGAGCGCCTGCTTGATCCGTGAGTGCAGGTCAATCTGAACATCGCCGAGTTCCTTGGCGAGAGCTTCACGCTTCAGCGCACCGATGCCGTGCTCTCCGGTAATGGTTCCGCCGTTGGCCAGCGCCACATCGAGAATCTCATCGAAGGCGACCAGCGCTCTGGCCGCAGCAGCCTCATCACCCCGAGGAGTAACGATCGTCGGGTGCAGGTTGCCGTCACCCGCGTGACCAAAAGTGGCGATCTGAACGTCGTTGCGCTGCGCTACATCTTGAATCTCGACCATCGTGCGAGCGAGGCGAGTGCGCGGGACGGCAACATCGTCTAGTAGCCAGTCGCCCGCAGACTCCAGCGCCGGGATCACCATGCGTCGCGCTCCCACCAGCATCTCGGCTTCCTGCGGATCCTCCGAGACGTAGGTCTCCTGCGCACCTGCGATTTCGCAAAGTTCCCCTAGCCGACGCGCATCAGACTCAGACCCGGGAGAGTCAAACTGAGCGATAAGAAGGGCACCAGCGGAGGTGTCGAGTCCCATGGACTGCCATTCCTCCACAGCGGTGATGGAGGCGTTGTCCATCAACTCCAACATGCTGGGGCGGAGTTCATTCATGATCGAACTCACTGCGCTACCGGCGTCACCGATGTCGCCGAAAACAGCAACCACAGTGGTCGGTGCTGGCGGAATCGGTCCGAGTCGGAGCCTGGCCATAGTGACGATCCCGAGAGTGCCCTCGCTACCGACCATCAGGCCGGTGAGGTCGTATCCAGCAACACCCTTGATCGTCGAGCGACCCATCCGAGTAATGCGCCCGTCCGCGAGAACTACTTCGAGGCCCAGAACTGCATCTCTCGTGACGCCGTACTTCACACAGCACAGGCCACCGGCGTTGGTGTTGACGTTGCCGCCGATGGAACAGAAGTCCTTCGAAGCAGGATCGGGCGCGTACCAAAGATTGTGCTTGGCAACGTGTTCGCGAAGTTCGGTATTGAAGATGCCCGGCTGTGTCTCGACGAAGCCATTGCCTTCGTCTACCAGCAAGACGTCTCGCATCTTCTCAACGCAGACGATCAACGAGCCGTCGATCGCATTCGATCCACCAGACAATCCCGAGCCCGCACCGCGAGGGACCACGGGTACTCGATGTTCATGAGCGGCGGCGAGAACTGCTGACACCTGTTCGGTGGTTCTGGGGAAAACCACGGCGAACGGTTCCCCCGCCGGTGAACCGGTGGAGCGGTCACGTTGATAGGTGGGAAGTCGGTCCGGATCGGTGACGACGTCACGGTCGTCGAGGGCTGCCTCGCACGCGGCAAGTACCGAATCCTCAGGAGTCACGATCTGACGTTATCGCTCTCGAATCTTGGGCGATCACTATCGTCGGCCTCAATGATCAGAAGTGCCGGCCCGGACGACGTTGTCGCCATCGCCGATCTCACTGTCCAGGCCTACCTCGATGGCGGACACATGCCACCCGGCAGTCCGTACATCGCGACACTCAGGAACGTCGAGCCACGCCTCGATGAGACTCTCGTCCTCGAAAAGTCGGGCTCGATCGCTGCATGTGTCGCGGCCCTTCCGCATGGACACGTGATGGCCGAGGCAACTCGACCGGGTGAGTGGGAGTTTCGGTATTTGGCTGTCCACAAAGACTCGTGGGGTTCAGGCCTGGGAACACGGCTCGTCAATGCGGCTGAAGACCGCGCCCGCAGAGCCGGGGCCGAGGCTATGGTCCTTCGCGTTGTCGAGCACAACCCTCGCGCGATGCGACTGTACGAGCATCTCGGTTATCAACATGTGGCAGACCGAGATGTCACGTTCGAATCCAGCAGCTTCCCCGGTCAGACAATAACCCTGCTGCTCTACGCCAAGACGCTCTAACGCAGCTTTCTAGGGACGCAATCCGCGACTACTGCTCACGGTGATCGCCACTCTGTGCCAGCATCGAATCGTGATTCCTTACTCCCCCGAGCAGATTCCCATCGACCTCGGCCTCGAACGCGGTCGAGAACTGCTCACGGCGCTCGACCAGCGACGCAGCGTGCGAATGTTCAGCGAGCAACCTGTGCCGTGGGAGGCCATCGAGATAGCCGTGGCGGCGGCCAACACAGCACCGTCCGGCGCCCACCAGCAGCCGTGGACGTTCGTGGCGACGAACGATCCCAGCACCAAGCACAAGATCCGAGTCGCGGCCGAGGCGGAGGAGCGGGAGAACTACGAAGGCGGTCGCCTTCCTGACGCGTGGCGAGAGGCGATTGCTCCGTTAGGGACCAACTCAGACAAGTCCTACCTGGATGTGGTGCCGTGGATCGTCGTTGCCTTCGCTCAGAAATCGACACCAATGCCGGATGGGACGCTTCGCAAGAACTACTACGTCAATGAGTCCGTTGGTATCGCATGCGGTCTCTTCATCAACGCGCTCCACTCGATGGGCCTTGCGACCTTGACGCACACACCCAATCCCATGGGCTTCCTGATGGAAATCTTTCAGCGGCCCGCAACGGAACGCCCCTACATTCTTTTCCCGATCGGATACCCAGCAGAGAATTGCGAGGTACCTGACCTGCAACGCAAACCACTCAGCGAAGCACTCGTGCGATTTCCCGTCGACTAAGGCCCCCAAGAGGCCACGGTAAGTTGGCCCCTCGCGGCCCCGTAGCTCAGGGGATAGAGCGTCGGTTTCCTAAACCGTGCGTCGCAGGTTCGAATCCTGCCGGGGCCAC
>CAJXUJ010000162.1 GCA_913061025.1 uncultured Actinomycetes bacterium
GGCCACCGTCGACGACGAGTTCCTGCCCCGTCATGAACGACGACGCATCACTCGCTAGGAACAGCGCCGCATGCGCAATCTCCTCGCTCCTGCCCCAGCGCCCCATGGGAACCCGACCGAGGACCGAAGCTTCGGTGCCTTCGTCAGCGCGGAGGAACTCGGTGAGGTCGGTATCGATCCACCCCGGCACCAGCGAATTGACGCGAACACCCTGGTGCGCTGCTTCGATGGCGACGCTACGCGTCAGCGAGGCAATCGCAGCTTTCGCGGCGCCGTAGTGGGACATCATCGGGGCACCACGTAGACCGGCAACCGAACCCACGTTGATGATCGATCCGTGCTGCGACCGTGCGAGATGCGGAAGCGCCTGTTGGATGAGCGCAACGGTGGATTCGACATTGAGCGTCATCGTCTTGCTCCATCCGGACAGCCGCATCGACGCGACCGGGACGGAGAAACTGTTGCCTCCGGCATTGTTGACGAGGATGTCGAGTCCACCGAAAGCCGCAACCGTTTCCGAGACCAAGCGTTCGGCCGCACCCTCGTCGGTTACATCCGCTGCGAAAGCAACCGCCCGGCCGCCGGCCTGATTGATGGCGTCAGCAGCCTGCTGCACCGCATCCGGGGTTCGAGCAGCTAGCGCAACAGCACAACCGTGAACTGCGAGTTCCTCTGCGATCGCGCGGCCGATACCCCGCGAAGCGCCGGTGACGAGCGCCGCGCGCCCACTCAAATTGTTGACGTCTGTGTCAGCCATCGCCAATCCCTTTCTCTCGGGGGTCAGCATGCCCAACTCGCGGGGTCGGCGCTGCCTTTTGACGTCGGCGCTGCCTTTTGACTACGGATTATCTGCGAGGCGAACTCCGGTGAACGCCCAGCGAGAGTGCGGTGGGAAGAAGTTCCGGTAAGACACCCGAGCGTGGCCCAGGGGCGTTATGGACGCTCCCCCACGTAAAACCATCTGTCCGGACATGAACTTGCCGTTGTATTCGCCGATCGCTCCGGCAGGGGCTGCAAAGCCTGGGTACGGCAAGTACGCCGACGACGTCCACTGCCACGCGGAATCGAAGACTTGACGCAATCCACCAGAACCCGAGTCGGGGCTCGGGTGGAATCCGGCAATCCCCGAATCGTTCAGGCCATTCCCGCTCGACCGCAGCGGCAGCGTCCCGGATTCACGGACCGCGTGTTCCCACTCAAACTCGGTGGGAAGTCGCTTGCCCGCCCACGCAGCGAACGCATCTGCTTCATAGTGACTGACGTGGACTACCGGTTCGTCTGGACGGACCAGGCGCGTTCCGTGCAACGTGTGCTCCCACCACTGCGCCCCATCTCGCTGCCAGTACAACGGAGCGGTCCAACCTTCGGCGTTCACCCGCGCCCAGCCATCGGACAGCCACAACTCGTGACGCTCGTAACCACCATCCTCGATGAACTCCATCCATTCACCGTTGGTCACCAATCGGTCAGCGAGCCGGAACGGTTGAACGAGAACCGGGTGCGCGGGGCGCTCATTGTCGAAATGGAAACCAGCCTCGCCGTAACCAACGTCGACGATCCCCCCAGCGAAGTCCAGCCACCCGACCGGACCAACAGAGGTCTGCCGTTCTCGCGAACCGGGATAGGCAACCGGCTGGAGCGGGTTCTTTGATAGGACGTGCTTGATGTCCATGAGGAGCAGTTCTTGGTGCTGGTGCTCATGGTGGAAGCCGAGCGTGACAAGGTCCGAAACGGCGCCGCTTTCGTCGTAGGTCATTGACGCGAGTAAGTCGAGCATTCGATCGTCTACGTGCGCGCGGTAATCACCGACTTCATGCGCGCCCGGACGGGAGATGAATCCGCGATTGGGACGCGGGTAGCGAGGACCGACGGTCTCGTAATAACTGTTGAACAGCGTCCAGTAGGTGTCTTGGAAACAGGAGAAACCGGGCTGGTGTTCAGCGAGGACGAATGCCTCGAAGAACCACGTCACGTGGGCCCGATGCCACTTGGTGGGGCTGACGTCCGGCATCGTCTGAACTGTTTGGTCCTCGGGGGTGAGCGGAGCAGCCAGTTCTTCCGTTAGTCCGCGAACCCTCGAATATTCGCGTGCGAGATCAGGTCCGCTCGTGAGATCAGCGCCCGGCACTTCCGATGCTGGGTGCTGTCCGAGGGTGCGGTCGATGGTGGGCACATCGAGATCGGGACCGGGTTGTTCCGTGGTGGGAGCAGACATGGTGGCCAAACGTCGGCGGGTGTCCCTCGCGGCAGTCGTGCGCCGGTTTTCAGGCTTACCCGTTCGACACTAGCGGTCGCACCTCGCGCATCACACCCCCGTAAACCCTTTTGTCCGAATTGTTCTTGAGACGGATCCTCATCGGGCACCCCGTGGTGGGCACTAATCTGCGACCATGGCGAACACCACGGGCACGGGAGCAATCTCCTCCCAGCCCCTTGAGGTCAACCGCGGAATGGATCACCCGGCTCGAACCGGACTCATCGGCGCCGGAATAGCCCTGGGCCGATCCTTCCAGCCGAACCTGCTGACCCGAGGCAGCACGGACCAGGCCGTCATCAGCGGGGTGGCCACCGTCTTCGCCTACGGCCTTTACTCCTCTGGCGACGCAATCGTCGACGCACTAGCTGCGCGCATCAGCGGCCAGGACGACCCGGGTGCCGTCCCTCGACTCATCGTGGCCGGTGGCATGGCAGCCCTCGGAGCCGGAGCATTCGCCGGTTTCCAGTGGCGCGAGCACGAATCGCGAACGCGCGCCGCTGCTCGGCTCGCCGGACGCTCGGTTGTTGTGGGAGCAATCGCGAGTGCAGCTTCATCCCTCACCGGAAGCCGCGCAGCAGGTCGACGTTGGGGGGTAGCCGCGGCAGCTGCCGCCACCGCGGCCTCCTGGGCCTCGCTCAAGCCGTGGCGAGCAGCACCCGGATCCCTCATCCGCCAACAAGCTTCCGACGAGCACCACACCCCCGGTCAAGAACGATTCTTCGAGGACTCGGTGCGCGAGGTTGCTCCGATCAAGATGGCTGCGATCGGCACTGGAGTCGCTGCAGCCACCTATGGCGTAGCCCGCGGCGAGTCCCTTCTCACCCACGGCGTCGCTCGCCTGGCCAGCGCAACGTTCGGCGGTAAGCCCGAGGACCATCGGGCACTCAGTCGTCTTGCGGCTTTCGGCCTGAGTGCTGGTGCCGCCTACCTCGCGCTCAACAGGGTCTCAGCAATGCTCACTAAGGGCGGTGGGGCAGTTGAGCCGGGGATGGAAACCCCACCGGACAAGCCCGAGATCACCGGCTGCCCCGAGTCCGGCCTGGACTGGATGAAGCAAACCCGAGAAGGCGCGCGTTGGCTCGCCGGCACCCTGG
>CAJXUJ010000163.1 GCA_913061025.1 uncultured Actinomycetes bacterium
GCGCGGGTGCTGGAGGGCCGCGCGGCCGGTGAATACATGGCCGGTCACACGTCCTTTATCCGGCGCGAGCCGATTGGCGTGATCGGTCAGGTCACTCCGTGGAACTACCCGATGATGATGGCGGTCTGGAAGTACGCACCGGCTATCGCAGCCGGCAACACGGTCGTGCTCAAGCCGAGCGACACCACGCCGGTCACCACGGTTCGAATGGCCGAGATCATCGCCGAAGCCGATGCGCTTCCCCCGGGTGTGTTCAACGTCGTGTGTGGTGACCGCGACACCGGCCGGGAGCTGGTCGAGCATCCCACGCCGCAGATGGTGGCCATCACCGGTTCCGTGCGCGCGGGTATGCAGGTAGCCGAGTCAGCGGCCCGCGACGTGAAGCGGGTGCACCTCGAACTCGGTGGCAAGGCTCCGGTGGTGGTCTTCGACGACGCGGACATCGAGGCCGCGGCGGAGACCCTCGCGATCGCCGGCTACTTCAATGCCGGCCAGGACTGCACGGCGGCCACCCGGATGCTGGTAGCGCCGAAGATTTACGACGACTTCGTCGCGGCGATGAGCGAGCAGGCCAAGGGCACGAGCACCACGTTCGAGGATGGTCCCGGGGGAGAGGCCATGGTTCCGCCGGTGAACAACGCCAGCCAACTCGAGCGCGTTCTCGGTTTCCTGGAGCGGGCACCCAAGCACGCTGAGGTGGTGGCCGGTGGCGTGCGCCAGGGTGATCGCGGGTTCTTCGTCGAGCCGACGGTGGTGGCGAACCTCCAACAGGACGACGAGATGATCCAAAACGAGATCTTCGGCCCCGTCATCACGATCCAACGGTTCACCGATGAAGACGAGGCGCTGCGCTGGGCGAACGGAGTCAACTACGGCCTGGCGTCGAGCGTGTGGACCAAGGACTTCGGGCGCGCGATGCGGATGTCCAAGGGGTTGAACTTCGGCACGGTGTGGATCAACACCCACATCCCGCTGGTCGCCGAGATGCCGCACGGTGGCTTCAAGCACTCGGGCTACGGCAAGGACTTGTCGATGTACGGGTTCGAGGACTACACGCGGATCAAGCACGTGATGGCGGACATCTCCCTCTAACCCTCGTTCCCGCGAACTTGCGCTGTGAGAGCGCGAACGTGCGCACATACACGTCGAACTTGCGCGCTCATAAGCCGAACATGCGCTACGCGCACGTTCGCGCAGCATGAGCGCAAGTTCGACGTGCCACAGCGCACGTTCGCGCTCCTGGAGCGCAAGTTCGCGGGACAGGGAGCGGAGGCGGGGGTCAGATCAGGACGTTTGCTGCCGCCTCGACCGCGGCCTCGACGAATGCGCGCGCCGCGGGCAATGCCTTGTCGCCGGTCCGAATGGCCAAGGAGATTGTGCGCGGATCAATGTCCGGACTGAGCGGCACGGTAACCACACCCGGATCGTTCATGTCGATGGCGAGCCGAGGCATGATCGCCGGCCCCACCCCGCTACGGACCATCGCCTGGACAGCGCCGTTATCGACGGTGCGGAACAGGTATCGAGGGGTGATGCCGTGGCTGCGCAAGATGGCGTCCACATCGTCCTGGTAGGTGAGGGCTGGCTGACCGATGAGGTCGATTCCCTCGAGTTCGGCAAGGGGGAAGGAACCTTGGTGTACGTGCTGCCGCAGGTCGCTATCGGGGTCGAGCAGCAGTAGGTATGGATCGTGACCCAGCACCGTCACTTCGAGTCGCGGATCGTCGTACGTCCCCTCGATGAACGTGGCATCGAGTTCATCGTCGAGTAGCTCGTCGATCAATCCCTCAGAGCTCGGACCCTCGAACAGTGAGAACGTGATGTCCGGGGCAGTCGCGCGCAGTGCCTGGACCGCGCGGGGCAGCAGATGGACGGCGACGCTTTGGAAGGTGCCGATGTTGATGCGTCCCGCAGAGCCGGATGCGACGTCACGGATATCGAGTTCAGCCTTGGTCAGGTGCTCGAGGATGTGCTCGGCCTGGGGGAGCAGGACTCGGCCGAGGGGGGTCAGCGAAACCGGCTTGGGTCCGCCCGGGCGATCGAAGAGTCGGGCATCGATGGACTTCTCCAACGCGGCAATCTGTTGACTCACTGTCGCCTGGCTGTAGCCGAGTTCGTCGGCGGCGGCACCGAAGGATTCCTCGTGCGCAACCGCCACGAAAGCGGTCAGTTGCCGGAATGAAGCCTGCTTCAAACTCATTATTGGATTATACGATCAACACGACCATTTTTCATAGTTTTTCATTGTCTGGCAAACGTCGTACTTTCACCTCGGAAAGGAGCAATCATGCGAGAGAACACCACATTGCTGCAGCGGGAATTCGATTCCCTAGCCATGGCGATCGAGGACGGTCGCTGGAACGACGACGACCCTCGAACCGACGCCATCGTGGCGGCTGCGCAGGCCCGCGGACTGACCACTGCCGCGCTGTCGGTGCTCGTGGATCGCAGCGCTCCAGTACCTGTTCGTGAACGCGCTCTAGCGTGCGTCGCGGGCCAACTGCTGACCGACGAGTCCTACTCGCTCGCCAGCTGACAATTCTTGGCAAAGAGAAGGGCCCGGGCATTGCGCCCGGGCCCTTCTTCTATCGCTTGTCGCGTGGTGCTTACGCGCCACCCTCGTTGAGGGTCACCTCGATGGGAGCGAATGCTTCACCGGTGGTGTCGATTCCCTCAGCCTGCAGGGCTGCGTTAGCGGCCTCGGCAAACTGGTTGGTGTAGGCATTTGCCGGAGGTGCTTCGGTGATGACCGTGGCACCCTCGAGGTTCGGGGTGTCCAGCGAGATCGAAACCGTCTGATCCCACTCAGCCGAATCGATGATGCCGATTCCGTTCGGGGACGGCCAGACCAGCTTGTTGACCTCGTTCATCATCCACAGCTGGTGGCTCGCGCCGAGCTGTGAACCGTTGGCCGTCACGATGTCCGCGCACTCCTGCGGGTTATCGCGGCAGTAGATCCAGCCCTCGAAGGACGCGGTGACGAAGCGCTCTGCGAGATCCTGGTAATCCGGATCTGCGAGGCGCTCCTCGGAGGCCCAGATCGCGTCCTGGAGCATGCCAACGCCGTAATCGTTGTAATTGATGACGTTGAAGTCCTCCGGCTGGTACAGCTCACCGGTGTCGGGGTTGACCGCTTCGAGCAGCTGTGCGTACTCGTTGTAGGTCATTGCCTCGGCGGCATCAATCTCGCGGTTGAGTAGCGCGACCATGTCGAACTGCTGCTGAACGAGCTCGACGTCGTTCGCCGGGTCGAGGCCTTCCTTGCCGAGAGCAGCGAAGATCTCGTACTCGTTGCCGAAGCCCCAGTTACCGATCTTCTTGCCCTTGAAGTCCGCGGGGGACTCGATGCC
>CAJXUJ010000164.1 GCA_913061025.1 uncultured Actinomycetes bacterium
GAGACAACGGTGCCGAGCCCGAACTTGCTGTGGGTGACACGGTCGCCCGCCTCCAACGAGACCATCGGACCTTTCCCCACCACCCGATCGCCCAACTTCACCGCCGCACTACTGGACGATGGAGCCGAACCAAATCCACCAGATCCGATGGGACGCGACACCGGTTCTTCACGACGCCAGTCCATGAGCTCTTCAGGGATCTCACCGAGGAAGCGCGAGGGAGGGTTGTAGGCGGGCGTTCCCCATGCGGATCGGCTGACTGCTCGCGTGAGATAGAGGCGCTGACGCGCACGCGTAAGCCCGACGTACGCGAGACGACGTTCCTCTGCCAATTCACCGGAATCACCGAGAGACCGGATATGCGGGAAGATCCCGTCTTCCATTCCCGTGAGGAACACAACCGGGAACTCCAAGCCCTTGGCGGTGTGCAGAGTCATCAACGTGACAACACCGCCGTGGTTATCGTCATCGGGAATCTCGTCCGAGTCCGCAACAAGCGCGATCTGTTCAAGGAACTCCACCAGCGTTGAATCCTCATTGGCGGTGGCGAATTCCTGCGCGACTGATTCGAGTTCGGCGAGATTCTCGATGCGGGTCTCATCCTGAGGGTCGTGCGACTGCTGGAGTTCAAGGACGTAGCCCGTCTGTTCGAGAACGGCCTGCAGGACCGTCGGAGCATCGGCCCCCGACTCGGCCAGGGTGCGGAGAGCATCCAGCATCTCGACGAATGCCGTGATCGCATTCAGTGATCTTGTTGCCAAAGCCGGGGCATCGGCCGCCCGGTGCAGTGCTGCGTCGAACGTAATCCGCTCACGCTCGGCCAGTTGCTCGATGGCAGCCTCGGCCCGATCTCCGATCCCGCGCTTGGGCACGTTGAGTATTCGACGAAGCGACACCTCGTCACCCGGATTGGCAATCGCGCGCAGGTACGCCAGTGCATCTCGCACCTCGCGGCGCTCGTAGAAGCGCACGCCGCCCACCACTTTGTAGGGCATTCCCATGCGGATAAAGATCTCTTCAACTGACCGTGACTGTGCGTTCGTCCGATAGAACACTGCAACATCGCCGGGGCGATATCCGTGATCATCGACGAGGCGATCGATTTCCTCGCTAATGAAAGACGCCTCATCATGTTCGTCGTCGCCGACGTAGCCGACTATCGGCTCACCGGCGCCCTCGTCGGTCCACAGGCGCTTCTCGCGTCGGGACGCGTTGTTCGAGATGACGGTATTAGCGGCGGTGAGGATATTTTGCGTGGAGCGGTAGTTCTGCTCGAGGAGAATCGTCGTTGCGTTGGGGAAATCGCGCTCGAACTCCTCAATGTTGCGGATCGTCGCACCGCGGAACGCGTAAATCGATTGATCCGCGTCACCCACCACGCACAGGCTCGCGGGCGGGAGTGCAGGATCATCAGCCGGACCAACGAGCTCACGGATCAGTACGTATTGCGCATGGTTGGTGTCCTGATACTCGTCCACCAAGATGTGCCGGAAGCGTCGGCGGTAGTGCTCGGCCACGTCCGGAAACAGCTGCAATAGCGCGACCGTTGAGCCGATCAGGTCGTCGAAATCGAAGGCAGATGCTCGCGACAAGCGCCGCTGATACTCGGCGTAAGCCTCAGCGACGGTCTGTTCCATGTGGTTGGCCGCCTGGGATGCGAAGGCTTCATGGTCGATGAGCTCATTCTTCGCCGATGAGACTTGAGAAAGGAAGGAGCGCGGCGGGTATCTCTTCGGGTCAAGATCAAGATCCCGGATGACCATCTGCATCAAACGGAGCGAGTCTGTTTGGTCGTAGATGCTGAAGGAAGTTGACATCCCAAGCCGGCCGGCTTCTTTGCGCAGAATCCGAACACAAGCGCTGTGGAAGGTGGAGACGGTCATTGCCCGAGACGCCGGCCCGACGAGTTCGGCTACGCGCTCTTTCATCTCAGCGGCGGCCTTGTTGGTGAACGTGATGGCCAGTATCTGGCCGGGATTGGCATCACCGGTAGCTAGCAGGTGGGCGATTCTTCGAGTGAGAACACGCGTCTTTCCCGAACCCGCCCCGGCAACGATGAGAAGCGGCCCACCGCGATGTTCGACGGCTGCCTGCTGCGACGGATTCAGGTCCTGAACGAGTTCATGCCCAGCGAACATCCCTGTTTCCATCACCACGGCATCCTAGGCAGCACCTGCGACAGCGCAGGAATCGTCGTTGGTCAGCTCTTGAGCCGCACGGAGGCCTGGAGTTCCTCACCGGTGAAGCCGGCGAGCGCCTCACCATCGGTTGCGTAGTGGTAGAGCGCGACCGAGTAGACGCCTCGCATGGCGTTGATGACGAGCGCTCCGAGCATGACGATCAAGAAGCCGATCGCCGCGGTGACGATCCCGGTGATCGCAATGGCGGTTGAATCCGACAGCACCAGCGCGACACCGGACCCCAGCACGAGCGCCCCCGGAAGAATCACAAGAAGCGCAACCATTCCGCCGATCCGAACGCCGCCGGCCAACTGCGTCCCCCACTGCTTCTTGAACAAGCTGCTCGATGTCTTGATCGCCTGGATTGGCGAGGTCTTCTCGATCATCATGACCGGAAGCACGAAGAAAGTGATGAGTTGCCACATGACGTCGGCGGCAGCAGCCACCACGTTTCTCAGCAGCACTCCGACGACGTTGCCCTGACCGTTTCCGCGGACGAGACCAATGAGCGCCGATACGACCGTCTGAATGGCAGACCAGGCGACCAGGGGCCCGAACCGACCGAAGGCGGCAGACATTCCTCTGCCGAAGGAGGCGTCACGGCCCCGGAGCTCCTCATCGACGGCTGCTACCAGCCCGGCGGCCGGGAAGGTCACGAAAGCCTGAACGGCAAATAGGAGGGCGATACCGAAGACGAGCGCTAACCAGTTCTGGTCTGAGTCCAGAAAGTACAGCGCGGGGACACCCAGGACCACGAGCGGAATCGCAGCAAGGACTACGCCGACGATCGGAAATGCAAAGAGATAGGGGTTCTCTTTGAGCACCGCCCACGACTTCTGCGTAATCGGCCTACTGGATCGCCATCCTCTACTTATCGCCATGCGTCCGATGCTAACGACGACGGCTACGCCCGGTTAGCGACGGATGTATCCCACGATCTTGATGTTGGCTCTCGTCTTGGCCGACGACGCCAAAGCGATCAAGCCCTTGTCCCCGATGTCGGCAACGAGGAGTGTCGAGTTCTTCCCCTCGACGGGAATCGGCGCCGACGTTGTGCCTCTGTCGACACCGCCAACGGCGTATGCCGCGAAGCGTCCGGCTTCACCCTTGCCCTTGGTGGTGACCTGCAAGATCAC
>CAJXUJ010000165.1 GCA_913061025.1 uncultured Actinomycetes bacterium
GGACATGAGGCAACCCTGGTGCGGACATACGGCGCTAAAGCCCTTTATGTCTCCCGCCGTCGGCTGGACAACGACCACAGGTGGGGTGGAGATCACCACGCCGCCTTCCACCGGGACGTCGTCCACCGATGCCAGGACCTCACCGAGATCCTCGGTGTCCTCCACCTCAGCGATGTCCTCGGCGACTTCAGCCTCGGTTGACTCGGCCTCGGGAGTTACGTCGGGCGTCGGTTCAGCGGTAGACCCACTCGAAGACGAATCACCACCGCCACACGCAACGAGGATGCCGCCAACCGCGACGAGTCCCCCACCGGCGATTACTTCCCTGCGTCGCAATGCTCGAGCCATTCCCCCAGGGTACGTCACCGGGCCTGGGCTGCACGTTCAGAGGCGCGCTGAGCGGAGCCTTCAGAGAAGGGGCGCGAGAAACTCGCCGGTGTGGCTCCCCTTGGTCGCCGCGACCTGCTCCGGCGTGCCTTCGGCAACGACGGTTCCACCACCCGAGCCGCCCTCGGGACCGAGGTCGATCAGCCAGTCGGCGGACTTGATGACATCGAGATTGTGCTCGATCACGATCACGGTGTTGCCCTTGTCCACCAGCGACTGCAGAACACCCAGGAGCTTGCGGATGTCTTCGAAGTGCAGTCCGGTGGTGGGCTCGTCGAGGACATACACCGTGCGCCCTGTCGAACGCTTCTGCAGTTCACTGGCGAGTTTCACTCGCTGCGCTTCACCGCCGGAGAGCGTGGGTGCTGACTGCCCCATGCGCACGTAACCCAAACCCACATCCACGAGTGTCGACAGATGGCGAGAAATGGCGGGAACAGCTTCGAAGAAGCCCAGCGCCTCCTCGATTGGCATGTCGAGGACCTCGGCGATCGTCTTGCCCTTGAAGTGCACCTCGAGTGTCTCTCGGTTGTACCGGGCCCCGTGGCAGACCTCGCAGGGGACGTAGACATCGGGCAGGAAGTTCATCTCGATCTTGATCGTGCCGTCGCCACTGCACGCCTCGCAGCGACCACCTTTCACGTTGAAGGAGAAGCGCCCTGGCTGGTAACCCCGCACTTTGGCCTCAGGCGTTGCGGCGAACAGTTTTCGGATGTGGTCGAAGACGCCGGTGTACGTAGCCGGGTTGCTTCGAGGGGTCCGCCCAATCGGACTTTGATCGACGTGCACCACCTTGTCGATCTCATCGGTGCCCGTCACGCTCTTGTGCTTGCCGGGGACAAGCCGGGCTCCATTGAGGTCGCGCGCTAGTACCGCGTAGAGGATGTCGTTGACCAGCGTCGACTTTCCCGAACCGCTCACGCCCGTCACGCACACGAGGTTCCCGAAGGGGAATTTGGCGGTGACGTTCTTGAGATTGTGTTCGCGGGCACCCGAGACGGTGATCCATCCGCGTTCCTGTGGCCGCCTCTGCGCCGGCACCTCGATACGACGCTTGCCGGATAGGTACTGCCCGGTCAGCGATTCCTTGCTTTTCAGCAGGTCCTTGACCGTTCCATTCACGACGATCTGCCCGCCGTGCTCGCCCGCACCCGGTCCGATGTCGACGACCCAGTCCGCGGTCCGAATCGTGTCTTCATCGTGTTCCACCACGATGAGGGTGTTGCCGAGATCTCGGAGTCGCACCAGGGTCTCGATCAACCGGTGGTTGTCGCGCTGATGCAAACCGATGCTGGGCTCGTCGAGCACGTAGAGAACACCCACAAGTCCCGATCCGATCTGGGTCGCGAGCCGGATGCGTTGCGCTTCGCCACCAGCGAGCGTGCCGGCCGCCCGATCCATCGACAGGTAGTGCAGGCCAACATCAACGAGGAACTGGAGACGCTCGTTGACCTCTTTGAGAACACGAGAGGCGATGGCCGCGTCCCGATCGGACAACGTCATGGCGCGCAAGACCTCCGCGGCGTCACCGATGGGCAGCGCAGCGATGTCTGCGATGGAGCGTCCCTCGATCGTGACCGCAAGGGTCAGCGGCTTGAGCCTGCTGCCATTGCATGCCGCACACGGCACCTCACGCATGTAGCCCTCGAACCGCTCCCGCGATGCATCGGTTTCGGCTTCGGCGTGGCGGCGCTTCACGTAGGGAATGACGCCTTCGTATTCGGTGTAGTACGAACGACGACGCCCGTACCGATTCCGGTACTGCACGTGGATCTGCTCCGGGTAGCCGCCCATGATGATCTTCTTGGCCTTGGCCGGGATGTTCTTCCAGGGAGTATCGACGTCTACCTCGAGTTCATCGGCAATTGCCTCGAGCAGTCGGGCGAAGTACCCCGAGACAGTCCCGCGGGACCAGGGCGCGATGGCGCCGTCGGACAGCGAGAGGTCCGGATCAGGGACCACGAGTTCGACATCCACTTCGCGCGTGGTTCCCAGACCCGAGCACTCCGGGCACGCACCGAACGGTGAATTGAACGAAAACGAGCGTGGCTCAAGTTCCTCGAAGGACAGTCCGTCCCGTGGGCACGCCAGGTGTTCTGAGTAGATGCGTTCGCGGTGTGGATCGGCTTCCTCAAGATCGACGAAATCGAGCACCACGTACCCGTGTCCGAGTCCGAGCGCTGTCTCAACACTGTCGGTCAGCCGTCGACGCGACGATGGATTGACGGTCAGCCGATCCACCACCACCTCGACGCTGTGCTTCTCCTGCTTCTTGAGCTTGGGCACTTCGTCGAGCCCGTACACCACACCATCGACGCGCGCCCGCGAGAAACCCTGGGTCTGCAACTGTCGGAAGAGTTCGACGTACTCGCCCTTGCGTTCCCGCACCAGCGGTGCGAGAACCTGGAACCGCGTCTTCTCGGGCAATTCGAGAACCTGATCGACGATCTGCTGTGGGGTCTGCCGACTGATGGGATCTCCGCATTCGGGACAGTGCGGCTTGCCGATACGGGCGTACAGCAGACGGAGGTAGTCGTAGACCTCTGTGATGGTGCCGACGGTGGAGCGTGGATTGCGCGAGGTCGACTTTTGATCGATCGACACCGCGGGTGACAGGCCCTCGATGAAATCAACGTCTGGCTTGTCCATCTGCCCGAGGAATTGCCGGGCGTAGGCGGACAGCGACTCCACATAGCGGCGCTGGCCTTCGGCGAAGATGGTGTCAAACGCAAGCGAGGACTTACCCGAGCCGGACAACCCGGTGAAGACGATCAGGGAATCGCGGGGCATGTCCAGCGAGACGTCCTTCAGGTTGTGCTCGCGCGCACCCCGGACAACCAGGTTCTCGCCGATCACTCGTGCCCCTCTCCCGGCACCTGGTGGAATCCACCGCTGCCTCGCTATGGTGCCGGACATGTA
>CAJXUJ010000166.1 GCA_913061025.1 uncultured Actinomycetes bacterium
ACGATGTAGGCGCCCAGGGCGGAAAGAACGAAGAACACCGATCCGATGATGTTCAGTAGGGCGAGGAAGCGCGCGCTGTCTTGGTTCTCCTGACGCTGTTGAATCGGATAGCTCAGGGCGAAGAACATGGAACTCGCCGTTACGAAGCAGATAGCACCCACGAGGTCCGGTGCCCAAATCACGCGCTCCTGCTGAGCCACGTTCAACGAGTTGATCAAAGCACCGGTCATGGACGTCTGGAAGAGAATTGCGCCAAACGCCTGGATCGCCGCAGCTCGTGAATTGCGGTTGGCAAATTTGCGCACGTCAGCTGCGTCGCCACGGTCGTTGATCTTCATCCGTCGTCCTTGGACGAACTGCACCGAGGCACCGATCAGATACAGGCTGGAACCCACGAGGTACACGATGTTGATGATCTCGATCGGGAAACCGGAGATCAGCGGGAAGGCTGCGCCGAGACCGAAGAGCACCGATCCCACGATGAAGGTGATCGCGATCCACCAGCCGGAGTCGCGCGGTGCCCACAAGACGCGCGGTTTGAGGAACTGACGAAGCATCGTCATAAGCCTAAAGGAGTCGTGCCAGGGTTATCCTCCAAGGAGGAACCGATGAGACTTTCTGATTCCAGTGTGGCCGAGGTAGCCGACATGGTGAAGCGCCCGGGCTATGAGCGCAGTTCGCTGTCATCCGGAATGGCACACATAGGTGTGGGCAACTTCCATCGAGCTCACCAGGCCTTGGTCATCGATGACCTAGCTGCGGCCGGTCTGGCATCCGACTGGGGAATTCTCGGCATCGCCATGCTTCCGAGCGATGAACCCATAGCACGAGCAATGCAGGAGCAGGACGGGCTCTACACGCTCGTCGAAAAGCACTCCGATGGAACGTGGGACTACCGAATCATCGGCAGCATTCGCGATGTCATATTCGCCCCCGATGATCGGGAGGCAGCGGTGGAGGCTCTCTCGGACTCACGGATCCGAATTGTTTCGCTGACCATTACCGAGGGTGGTTACAACTTCGATCGACTGACAGGGGAGTTCATGCTGGACACCCCGACCGTCGCCTCTGATCTTTCCTCAGATGGGTCGCCCAGCACCGTCTTCGGGCTTGTGTGTGCGGCATTGAAGGCGCGGCGTGAAAGGGGAGTGCCTGCGTTCACGGTGATGTCGTGCGACAACATCCAGCACAACGGAGACGTTGCCAAGGAGATGTTCACAGCATTCGCCCGAGCAAAGGATCCGGAACTCGCCCAGTGGATCAACGATAACGTCGCATTCCCGAATTCAATGGTTGATCGCATTACTCCCGTGACGACGGATGAGGACCGTCGAGTGGTCTCTGAATCGATCGGCCTTGATGACGAGTGTCCGGTGCTGTGCGAACCCTTCTTCCAGTGGGTGGTGGAGGACAACTTCCCCGCGGGTCGCCCAGCCTGGGAGGAAGCACGCGTCCAGGTCACGTCGGACGTTTCTCCCTACGAGAAGATGAAACTCAGGCTGCTCAATGCGAGCCATCAGGGTCTTGCTTACTTCGCCTATCTCATGGGATACCGGTACGTCCACGACGCTGCTCAGGATCCATTGATGGCCGACTTCCTTCGTCGATACATGGACGAGGAGGCAACTCCCACCCTGGATCCCTTGCCGGGCGTTGACCTTGATGCCTACAAAGCTGAGCTGATCGACCGGTTCGCCAACCCGGAGGTGCGAGACACCGTGGCTCGGCTTGCCGCAGAGTCGTCCGATCGGATTCCTAAGTGGCTCCTTCCTGTTGTTCGCGAGCGGATCGCCCAGGGCGGTTCGGTGGCTCTGTCGGCAGCCATCGTCGCAAGTTGGGCGCGCTACGCCGAGGGGATCGACGAACACGGTGAGGCGATCGACGTTGTCGACCCGCTGCGAGAGGAATTGATCCCAATTGCGCGTTCGCAGGTCGTGAACCCGGTCGCGTTCATCGAAAACCGTGCACTATTCGGAGATCTGGTCGACGACGAATCGTTCCGCGGACCGTACCTTGAGGCTCTGGACCGGCTCCACCGAACTGGTGCTCGGGCCACCCTGGAATGGCTAACGAAGGAGCAGGTGTCATGAAGCAGCGGGTCAGCGTTCTGGGAACGGACTTGTCCTTGAGTGTCGAGGAGCGGGATATCCCGTCGCCCGGTCCCGGCGAAGTTCTGGTGCAGGTGAAATCGGTCGGTGTCTGCGGAAGCGATATTCACTATTTCGAGCATGGGCGAATTGCGGACTTCGTGGTCGAGACCCCGCTGGTGCTCGGCCATGAGGCATCCGGTGTGGTTGCTGCGGTCGGTGAGGGTGTGGACGATCTCGACGTCGGGACGACGGTCGCGATGGAGCCGGGGGTTCCCTGTGGGTCGTGCCACGAGTGCAAACTCGGGCGCTACAACCTCTGCCCCGAAGTCGCCTTCTTCGCCACCCCGCCGATCGACGGGGCTTTCTGCGAGTACGTCGTCCTGCCGCGCGGCTTCGTCCATCCTGTACCGAGCCATGTCTCCTTCGATGCGGCCGCGCTTGTCGAACCACTGTCGGTGGGGGTGTGGGCGTGCCAGAAATCGAACGTGTCCCTCGGCACCAGGGTTCTGATCACCGGCTGTGGGCCAATCGGTGCCGTGTGTGCCCTCGTGGCTCAGGCTCGCGGTGCGCAGGTTGTTGCGGTCACGGACGTGAATGCAGAGCGTCGGGCGCGGGTGGAGGAACTCGGCTTCGCGACACTTGATCCCACTGCCGGTGAGCTACCGGAAGCGGATGTCCTGTTGGAGTGCAGCGGAGCTGCACCCGCCATTGATCAGGGCATCCGGGCGCTGGCGCCGGCGGGGACAGCGGTCCTCATTGGTATGGCGCCAACGGACACCGTGCAGATTCCGGTGGGTGCGATCCAGGGCAAAGAGTTGTGGCTAACGGGAACATTCCGCTACGCGAACACCTATCCCACGGCCATCGATTTGATCGCTAGTGGCAAAGTCGATCTTGACGCGATCGTCAGTGCCTCCTACGGGCTGGACGAAGTCGAGCAGGCGTTGACGCACGGTCGGAGCCACCCCGCGGACATGAAGGTGATGGTCCGCCCGCAGTCCAGGTAGCAGCCGCTACGGGCGCTTGCGGCTGGGCTTGCTTCGTCCAGCGTGATGACCGGTGGACTTACGTCGATTTCCAGGACGTGAACCGTGTGGGCGCGGTGGCCGGCGATGGTTTGTTTTCGGCTCAGGTGCGACCCACGGCTCACCCGAGGGAGTGCGCGCGCCGGTGATCGAGACCAGTTCGGGACTG
>CAJXUJ010000167.1 GCA_913061025.1 uncultured Actinomycetes bacterium
TTGGTTACCGCGAGAACGCGCGGCCCGCGGAATAGCACCAGGCCGATCCCAAGGACGGCAGCCGCGATCAGAAATCGAACACCGTTGCCCAGGAGTGCCGGCAAAGTCTGAACGAGGACCGCCAGACCCAGGTAGGTCGAACCCCAGATAACCCAGACCGACAGCAGTCGGGGAGCGATGGCCGCGGTGCTCGCGGACTGGACGCCGCGAACGTCACGGGGGCCTTCCGTGCCTCCCGTGCCTCCCGTCGCCTCCATTGCCTGGGTCATGGGCGAACTGTGGCAGATGTAAATCGCGTCAGAAACGGGGCATCTGCCGTGCGCCGATTGTTCGGGACCAAAGTCCCGGTGAATTCTGACCGATGTCGCGTGTGAACGCGGTAACGAGCCACAAGACTTTCCGGTAGACATCTGTAGTCAGGAGCACAACATGGGTAGCGCACTTGATCTCTCGCGCTGGCAATTCGGCATCACGACCGTGTACCACTTTCTGTTCGTGCCACTCACTCTCGGCACCGTGTGGTTCGTCGCCATGTTCCAAACGATGTGGCACGTCACCGGTAAGGAGAAGTACCTCAAGCTCACCAAGTTCTTCGGGAAGTTGTTCCTGATCAACTTCGCGATGGGCGTGGTGACCGGCATCGTCCAGGAATTCCAGTTCGGCATGAACTGGTCGGAGTACTCGCGTTTCGTGGGTGACGTATTCGGCGCACCACTGGCGATGGAAGGGCTGCTGGCCTTCTTCCTTGAATCGACCTTCCTTGGACTGTGGATCTTCGGTTGGGATCGACTCCCCAAGAAGTTGCACCTGGCGACGATCTGGGCGGCGGCGTTCGGCACGATGCTGTCCGCGTACTTCATCCTCGCGGCCAACGCGTGGATGCAGCACCCCGTTGGCTACGAGATCGATCCGGTCACCGGCCGGGCGGTGCTCAACGACATCGGAGCCGTGCTCTTCCAGAACACCGCGGTCATGGCATTCCTTCACACCATGACGTCGTCGTTCATGGTGGCGGGAACAGCGGTGGCCGCTGTTGGCGCCTGGTTCCTAATGAAGGACCGCCAGATCGACATCTTCCGCCCGGCGGTCAAGGCCGGTGCGGTAGTCACGCTGATCGCCGCGGTCGGCACATCAATCACTGGCGACATGTTCTCCAAGATCATGGTCGAGCAGCAGCCGATGAAGATGGCAGCTGCCGAGGCGCTGTACGAAACGCAGGAAGCCGCACCGTTCTCGGTACTCAGCGTTGGTGACCTGTCCGGTGATACCGCAACCCACCTCATCGAGGTTCCAGGACTGCTGAGTTTCCTGTCGACCGGTGACTTCAATGCCACCGTCGAGGGCATCAACAACCTGCAGGCGGCCTACGAGACTCAATACGGACCGGGCGACTACGTCCCGTACGTGCCCGTCACGTACTGGAGCTTCCGACTCATGATCGGCGTCGGGATGCTTGGCGCGGCGTGGGCTCTCTGGGCGCTGTGGCGCTACCGCGGCCAGCGGCGCAATCCGGGTAGCAGAGGAGTGGTGAACAGGACCTTTGCCATCGCGACGCCACTCATGGTGCTTGCCCCACTGAGTGCGGCGAGCTTCGGTTGGATCTTCACCGAGATGGGCCGACAACCGTGGGTGGTGTTCGGTGAACAACTCACTGCGGATGCCGTGTCGCCGCTACTGACAACCACCGAAGTGTGGATCAGTCTCATCGGCTTCACGCTGGTGTACGCGATCCTCGCGGTTATCGAAGTGGGACTCCTTCTGAAGTACATCAAGCAGGGCGCACCGGAAGACGTGGTGGCAGATCCCTATGAGGAAGCGGCCCAGCAGGCCGAAGACGACAAGCAGCTGTACTTCGCGTACTGATCAGGAAATAAGGAACTAGGGAGTAGTCATGGATCTGGTAACCATCTGGTTCATCCTGATCGCGGTCTTGTGGATCGGGTACTTCGTGCTCGACGGCTTCGACATGGGAGTCGGCGTGCTGCTGCCGTTCATCGGCAAGGACGACCTGCGGCGTCGAGTGATGGTCAACACCATCGGGCCGGTGTGGGACGGCAATGAGGTCTGGCTGTTGGTGGCAGGCGGTGCGACGTTCGCGGCGTTCCCGCTCTGGTACGCCACGATGTTCAGCGGCTACTACCTCGCGCTATTCGTGCTGCTACTCGCACTCATCGTCCGCGGTGTGGCTTTCGAATACCGAGGCAAGCGGGATTCGCAGTCGTGGCGCAATCGCTGGGATGCCGCGATATTCGTCGGCTCGGCGCTACCGGCTCTGCTGTTCGGTGTGGCTTTCGGAAACGTCGTCGGTGGTTCACCGATCGCGCCGCTGGAGGGCACCACTGCCGACAATGCGAGCAACCTCAACTACGTCGGCAACTTCTTCGACCTGCTGAACCCGTACTCGCTCCTGTTGGGCGTGATGACGCTCACGGTGTTCACCACGCACGGTGCGATCTTCTTGGCACTGAAAACCTCCGGTGAGGTGCGGGAATCTGCCCGGAAGGCGGCCCTGAGGGTGGGCCTCGTCGCCGCCGTCGCTGCTGTCGCGGCTCTGTTGTGGACCCAGGCGTTCTCCGAGCGGGTCGCGATCACGCTGCCGATGGCACTCGTTGCCGCGGTTCTCTGGCTCGGCGCCCTGTGGATGGTCCTCAAGGGTCGCGATGGCTGGGCGTTCCTGCTCAGCGCGGGCACGATCCTGGTGGCCGTCGCCACACTGTTCGTCGGACTCTTCCCGAACGTCATGCTCAGCTCGATCGATCCGGCCTACAACCTGACGATCTACAACGCCTCCAGCCAGGAATACACACTCACGATCATGACCTGGGTCGCAGTGATCATGACCCCGATCGTGCTCGCGTACCAGGGCTGGACCTACTGGGTCTTCCGCAAGCGGATCAGCACCAGCATGATCCCGCCGCAGCCCACTCCGGGTCGCGCGGACGATCGCTTTGCCTCCACTCGGTAAGAGTCTCGGGCGTCGCACGCCGCCATCCCTTCACATAGAAGGATGGCGGCGTGCGTCCTGTTGATCCACGTCTCCTCAAGTACGCGCGGAGTACCCGTGGGTTCTTGATCGTCGCCGTCCTCATCGGATTGGCAACTGCTGCGCTCGTTATTTGGCAGGCGAGTCTGCTGTCCGGGGTGATCGTCGATGTCACCAGTCGCGGTGCGACCTGGAACGACGTATCCAGCGCCGTACTGATCCTGCTCGGCATCTTCGCCACCCGCGCACTTCTCGCGTGGGCCGCCGAAGCGGCTGCCGTGCGTTCATCCGCAC
>CAJXUJ010000168.1 GCA_913061025.1 uncultured Actinomycetes bacterium
CTGGCGATCGCCCTGGCATTCATCCTGCGCAAGCGCACCAAAGAGGTCACGCTTGTGCCGGACGGGAGCGAACTCGCCGTACGATTCTCGCGCTTGGCCACCTACTCAGTGATTGCAGTCGCGATCTCCGGCGCGCTCATGGCTTTCTTCATCATGCCCTCGCCCGGTGCTCTGGTCACGACAACGTGGGGTTGGATCTTGGTCATCAAGGTTGCTCTCGTGATTGCCCTTGGCTATTTCGGGTATCGCAATCACTTTCACTCGATTCCGGAGATCGAGTACGCGCAGGTGCAGCGGGATGGTGGAAGTGATGTTCGTGACGAGGAGCGGCAGCACCTGGGAGATCTTCGACGCACCCTTGTTCCGGAAATGGGGCTAGTTGTCGCGATCTTGATCCTGTCGGGTCTGCTGGTGCAGGCTTCACCCATCGTGGGCTAAGCCCGCACCAGCAACCAACCGGTCAGGCAGAAGGCTGTGCGGTCCAGCGCAGGTACGGCTTGACCTCTTCAACCTCGCCGAAACGCTCCTTTGCGTCGTCAGTGGACACGCCGACCGAGACGATTACTCGATCGCCGGGCTGCCAATCGGCCGGAGTCGCAACGGGAGCCAGATCGGTGAGCTGGAGTGCATCGATAACTCGCAGAATCTCGTTGAAGTTTCGGCCCACCGACTTCGGGTAGGTGAGGGTCAGGCGAATCTTGTTGTCCGGATCGATGATGAACACCGAACGCACCGAGGAGGTATCGCCTTCACCGGGATGGATCATGTCGTAGAGCTCGGAGACCTTCTTGTCCGGATCGGCGATGATCGGGAAGTTCAGGTCGGTGCCACCCACATCACCGATGTCCGGTGCCCAGCCTCGGTGATCCTCGATGGGATCGACCGAGATCGCGATTGTCTTCACACCGCGCGCGACGAAGTCGTCGTTCAGCTTGGCGGTCGCGCCGAGTTCGGTCGTACACACGGGTGTGTAGTCCGCGGGGTGTGAGAAGAACACCGCCCACGAGCCCTTCTTCCACTCGTGGAAGTCGATCGGGCCGTCGGTGGTGTCGGCCTGGAAGTTGGGGGCGGTTTCGCCGAGGTGCAAAGCCATGGGTTCTCCAAACGTTTGGTTAGGTAAGGCTCAGCATACCCCCCGGGGTATTAAACGAACGAGGTCAGTCCGATGAACTCTCGGTGACATCAGCCACAACAGCGCTGTATGCGGCGATGAGATCGTCGGCTTCAAGTCCGATCGCCACCCCCGGTTCACCGGAGCCCAGGGTGATCGATTTCCCAACCAGCAGAACGTCGACGATCACTGGAAGATCCACCCCGAGCGGAGTGATGGTTCCGCGCTTGTAGCCGGTCACGGCGAAGGCGGTGTCTGCATCGGGCATTGATAGGCGCGAGACGCCGAGGAGTTCGCGTAGTTTCGGCCAGGAAATCGAACGGTCACCGGGGACTAGAACGAGTAAGTGATCGTCTTCTCCGCGACGCACGAGCAGGGACTTCACCACCGCTGAGACATCGACACCGCGGGCAGCGGCCGCCTCCTCAACCGACGAGACCTTGCCGTAGCGAATCTCGCGATGCTCTAGGCCTCTGTCCAGGGCTGCCTGGCCGCCGGGTGTGGGGATGTCGTGATCGGTCATGGGACCACGGTAACCATGCGTGGGATACCGATGGGAGTCAGAATGAACATGAACAAGGAGGCCAGCATGCGTATTCCAGGCAAGGTGTTCGTGGTCACGGGTGCCGGCAACGGCATCGGGAGGGCCGTCGCCCTTGAGATTCTCCGACGTGGAGGCAAGGTCGCCGGGGTGGATCTCCGTGCGGAGTCGCTGGAGGAGACGAAAGCCCTCGCGCACGCAGGTGATCGACTCACGCTTCACACCCTCGACATCACCGACAGAACGCAGGTCGAGGTACTACCCGATCAGGTGCTGGCCGAACACGGTCAGGTCGATGGATTGGTGCATGTTGCCGGCATCATCCAGCCGTTCGTCACCATCGACGAGTTGTCGATCGAACAGATCGAGACAGTCATGAACGTGAACTTCTGGGGGACCGTCTACCTGGACAAGGCGTTCATCTCGCTGCTTCGGCAACGGCCCGAGGCCACGTTGCTGAACGTCTCGAGCATGGGTGCGCTCGTTCCCGTTCCAGGCCAAGGCGCTTACGGCGCGAGCAAGGCAGCGGTGAAGCTGCTGACCGAGACGCTCTTTGCGGAGCTGCAGGACACCACCGTCACGGTGACGGTGGTCTTCCCCGGCGGTATCGGAACCAACATCGCTCAGAACTCCGGTGTTGACGTTTCAGGTATGAGCACCGATAAGGCTCCGCAGGTCACACCGGTCGAGGAAGCCGGTCGCCTGATCGTGGAAGCGATCGAGAAGGGGAGTCCGCGTCTGTTGATCGGCAAGGACGCCAAGAGTTTGGACAAGCTGTCCCGGTTGTCGCCGACGAAGGCCATCACAACCGTCGCCAACAAGATGAAGGCGCTCCTGGGTTAGCGGATCGTCGCCAAGACGACCACATCCCCCGAGATAGAAATCGGGTGCCCGGCTCGCGGTGGTGACACCGGGAGCCGGACACCCGGAAGGATCAAGCAGCCACGCGTGCGACGGCAGCGGCCTTTGCTGCCGCGATCGAGGCGTCCCGCGCTTCGACGAACTCGTCCATGCCTGGAGCGATCCCGGCAAGCCCGAACTCGGACACGATCACCTCGACATCGGTTGATCCGAGTGCAGTGAAGACGACGTTGAGGTATCCGGATCCGAAGTCCCAGCCTTCGCGCGGAGCGCCGGGCTTGTAGGAGCCACCCTGAGACATGATCACGGTGACCTTCTTGCCCGCGAGGCCTGCTGCACCGCTTCCGTCCAGGACGCCGGGAATGATGATCTGATCGATGTAGGCCTTGAGTGTCGAGGGAACGCTCCAGTTCCACATCGGCGTGGAGACCACGATCTCGTCCACGCCGGTGATCTCGTCGATGAGTTCCTGGCGCAGGGCGCGCTTGGCGGCCATGGATTCCGAACGGTCAGCCTCGGGCGTGTAGTCCGCGAAGATCGCCTCGCCGTCGAGGACGGGAACCGGGTTCGCAGCCAGATCGCGTTCGACGATCGTGCCGCCTGGATTCGCTGCCTTCCAGGCCTCGAGGAAATCGGCCGTCACGGCCCGGGTGATCGAGTTCTCGCCCATCGGGCTTACCTCGATGTGCAGCAGTGAAGTCATGGGGGACCCTTCTGTGAGTAGTTGACCGTTCAA
>CAJXUJ010000169.1 GCA_913061025.1 uncultured Actinomycetes bacterium
AGCCAACGAGTCCCTGCAACGGCTCTATGGAACCGCGTGGCCCTCAAAGGACGATCTCAAGGCCTACCTGACGTTCCTGGAGGAGGCCGAAAAGCGGGACCATCGACGGCTGGGAGCCGAACTCGATCTGTTCTCTTTCCCCGAGGAGATCGGATCCGGGCTGGCGGTGTTCCATCCCAAGGGTGGCGTGGTGCGCCGAGTGATGGAGGACTACTCGCGCAAGCGCCACGAAGAAGGCGGCTACGAGTTCGTCAACTCACCGCACATCACCAAAGGTCAACTGTTCGAGAAGTCTGGCCACCTGGATTGGTACGCCGAGGGCATGTATCCGCCGATGCACCTCGATGCGGACGTCGATGATGACGGCAACGTGCGCAGGCAGGGAGCGGACTATTACCTGAAGCCGATGAACTGCCCGATGCACAACCTGATCTTCAGCGCGCGCGGGCGTTCCTATCGCGAGTTGCCACTCCGGCTGTTCGAATTCGGCACGGTCTATCGATACGAGAAGTCCGGCGTGGTGCAAGGACTGACGCGCGCCCGAGGCTTCACTCAGGACGATGCGCACATCTACTGCACCAAAGAGCAAATGCCGCAGGAACTCGACCGGCTCCTGACCTTCGTGCTGGACCTGCTGCGGGACTACGGGCTGGAGGACTTCTACCTCGAACTGTCCACCCGTGATCCCAAGAAGTCCGTGGGAACCGAGGAGGAATGGGCGGAGGCGACGCAGGCCCTGCGGGAGGCTGCGGAAAAGCAGAACCTTGAACTTGTCTTAGATGAGGGTGGCGCCGCGTTCTACGGCCCGAAGATTTCCGTGCAGGCCAAGGATGCAATTGGACGAACCTGGCAAATGAGCACCATCCAGGTGGACTTCCAGCTTCCTCAGCGATTCGACCTCGAGTACCAGGGTTCTGACGGCACCAAGCAGCGACCGATCATGATCCACCGGGCGTTGTTCGGCTCTATCGAGCGCTTCTTTGCGGTCCTTCTCGAGCACTACGCCGGCGCTTTCCCTCCATGGCTTGCACCGGTGCAGGTCGTCGGCATTCCCATCACAGACGAACACATCGATTACCTCGACGAAGTTGCCGCGCGGCTGCGTGACAGGGGTGTGCGGGTTGAGGTCGATGCCTCGGATGATCGAATGCAAAAGAAGATTCGAAACGCGCAGCGCTCGAAGGTTCCCTACATGCTGATCGCCGGTGACGAGGACGTTGCGGCTGGCGCTGTCTCCTTCCGCTATCGCGATGGAACCCAGAACAACGGTGTTTCCATCGATGCAGCGATCGACGAGATCGTCGCCGCCATCGACAGTCGAGTGCAGGTCTGACATGTCCGACGACTGGGAGCGCATCTATACGCCGCATCGCATGGTGTACCTGCGCGGTGGCAAGAAGCCGAAGAACGACGATGCAGGACCGGAGTGCCCGTTCTGTGTTGCCCCGGAACTTCCCATAGATGAAGGGCTGGTCTTTGCGCGAGGTGATGAAGTCTTCGGGGTACTGAACCTCTACCCGTACAACTCTGGGCACGTGATGATTTGCCCCTATCGTCACGTGGCCGACTATCCGGACCTTTCGGCATCCGAAGTAGCCGAACTCGGTGCATTCACGCAGCGCACCATGCGCATTCTCCGTGAGGTTTCCAGTGCGCAAGGTTTCAACCTAGGTATGAACCAGGGGTCGCTGTCGGGAGCCGGCATCGCTGGGCACCTGCACCAGCACATCGTTCCCCGGTGGGGCGGCGATACGAACTTCATGCCGATCATCGGTCAGACGAAGGTGATCCCGCAGGTGCTGGAAGACACCCGTGCACTTCTCGCTCAGGCGTGGGACGACGGTCTTGGTCTCGTTAACGAGAGTGTGTAGTCGTGCTTAACAACCCGGCCGCGCGCAAGGTTGCCGCCGTCGTCATCGATCCGCCGGCCAAATTGCTGGTGAAGATGAAGGTGAGTCCGGATGCGGTCACGCTGACCGGCACCATCGGCGGCTCGCTCAGCATGCTCATCTTGATACCGCAGGGTGAATTCATCTGGGCCTTCGTGCTCGGTGTCTTCTTCGGGATGAGCGACCTGCTCGACGGGACGATGGCGCGGATGACCGGCACCAGCGGACCGTGGGGGAACTTCCTCGACGCCACCTTGGATCGCATCACCGACGGAGCCGTATTCGGCGCGCTGATCTTGTGGGGCGTCACGCAACAGGACTACTGGATCATCGGTGGAGCCCTTCTGGCGTTGGTGTCCGGTCAGGTCGTGTCATACGCCAAGGCGCGTGCTGAGGCGGTCGGGGCGACTGCGAACGTCGGGATCGCCGAACGTGCAGAGCGTCTGCTGCTCGCGGGCTTCGCGATCTTGTTGACCGGCTTCGGGGTTCCCTACGTGCTTCCGATCGTGCTGTGGATCATCGGAGTGGCGGGCGTGATCACAGTCATCCAGCGGATGGTGGAAGTCAGCCGCCAGCTTCGCCCGGCTAAGTAGCGTCGATGGCGCTCATCCCTTCGGGTGCGACGGACACACTCACCGCGTGGCTATACGACGTCGGGTGGAAGGTCACCAAGACGCTGCCCGAGCCGGCTGCCAACGCCGTCTTCCGGCAGATGGCCGATGTGCTGTGGCGTCGTCATGCAGGGGGAGTGGACCAACTCGAACGCAATCTTCGACGGGTCCATCCGGATGCGAGTGATGACGAGATCCGCGAATTGAGCCGCGAGGGCATGCGTAGCTACATGCGCTACTGGTGTGAAGCGTTTCGCTTGCCCACCTGGTCCCGAGAGCGCATCACCGACACCTTCATCCTCGAGCGTCAGTATTTACTCGACGACGCTATGGAATCCGGGGGCGCCTTGATGATTCCCGGACACATGGCCAACTGGGATCACGCGGGTGCGTGGGCGGCGGCAACTTACGGGTCGGTCACGTCTGTAGCCGAGCGGCTGAAGCCCGAAAAACTCTTCGACGCGTTCATGGAGTACCGCAGCCGACTCGGCATGGACATCATGGGAACCGGTCGCGCTGACGTGCTGCGCGAGTTGACCCGCAAACTCCGGGACGGCAAGTTGGTGGCGCTCTTGGGCGACCGCGACATCGGTCGAACAGGTGTGCACGTGGACTTCTTTGGTGAGCCAGCATCGTTCCCTGCTGGACCGGCGCTGCTCGCATTGATGACCGATGTTCCGTTGCATCCGGTGACGATGTGGTTCGACGGCGACGTCTGTCGCGGGTATGTCCACGATCGTGTG
>CAJXUJ010000170.1 GCA_913061025.1 uncultured Actinomycetes bacterium
CGACGAGGAAATGATTCTGCGTCGCCCCTACACCTACGACGCAGGATTCGTCGATGGTCGGCAAGACGTTGGACTCATCTTTGCTGCCTATACGGCGGATCCGCAGCGATCGTTCATCCCGATGCAGGAGCGAATCGCCGAGATGGATGCGTTCAACAGGTGGAACACCACCATCGGTTCCTCGACGTACTTCATTCCGCCGGGATGCGCTGAGGGTGACTACGTGGCCAGTGGAGTCTTCGCCTGACGGTTGGGTGCGCTTAGCGCGAGCACCACACCACCAATGGCGATCGCGACTCCTAGGAGTTCGCGTGCTGTCGGTGTCTCACCGAAGAGCACGATCGCGTAGAGGATCGCCATCGGTGGAACCAGGTAGTAGTAGAGAACCACGCGGGAGATCGGCAGTAGTTGCAGTAATCGGGCGAGAAGAACGTAGGCACCGCAGGTCACTGCAAGAACGAGGACGGCGAGTCCCAGCCACGCGCTGGGCTGAGCCTGCGCCGACTCCGAGACTGCGGTCGGTGCGGCCCAGGCAAACAGGATGATGCCCGGCCAGGTTCCGTGGAATGTCACCGTCAACGCATGGTGCCGGGCCAGCAGTGTCTTGATAGCGACGGAGTACGTTCCCAGGCTCACCGCTGCGATGATCAGGTACAGCGCACCGAGGGCCGTGGTTGTTCCGGTGCTCGATCCCAGGATGTAGACACCTACGAAGGAGACGACCACGCCCAGCCACCGCAGCAGGGGGATGGATTCTCGCAACACCAAAGCAGCCAAGATCATCGAGATGATCGGTGCGGTGTTGACGATCGTCGATGCGGTTCCGATGGATGACTCTGCTATTCCGGAATTCAGCAGCCACTGGAATCCGGAGATTCCTAGTTGACCGAAAACAGCTGCTCGGAGGACATCGCGCCAGGGCATTCGAAGACTCGCTCGGAAGATTCGTGCCAAGACGGCGAGTGCAACTGCGGCGAAGACTGCTCGTAACCACACAATCGACGCCGGGTCAAAACTGACTTCGGCTGCTCGGATAGCGGGAAAGGCCGCCGCGAAAGCGGCTGTCGTCAGAACGAAGATGACGACGATGCGGGCCGTACTTGTCGAACGCGCGCCAGTCACTTCGTCATACGCGGTGAGTAGTCCCACGAACTGAGGGTTCGCGGGGTGATTCGGATTGCGACTTCGCTCTCGATCCGACTGAGCAGCCATTCGCTCAGCTGGGTTTTTTCGTGTCCCTGGTAACGAGTGATCAGGTGCCGCAACGTCGTTTCGACGTCATCTTTGAGAAGTTCGGCAACGCCGGTGCCACGGACGCCTCGATAGGGCGGGGTGTCTGCGGCGACCTCGAAGCCGACTCGGTCGTCCTTCGACAGGCGGCGCGCTAGGACAGACGAGTCCTGCGTGCAGCACCACAGGCTTACGCCATCGGGCCAAAACCACAGGCTCTGCACAAGTGGTCCGGATGAACCGTTGCTGGCGAGCCGAATTGGAATAACTGTCTCGGCTAAGAAATCGGCTATCTGGATTTCGTCCCACGGACCCGAGGAAACCGTGGTCATTGCGCGGCGTTGCCGTTACTCGCGATGGGCGACCTAGCCATGCGGTGAGTATGGCAGTTGCTCGGATACTCTGCGCCGTCCCCACAACAAGGGTCCGATAGCGATCAAGGGAGTTCCGGTGGCAGCACTCTTGGCTTTGCTGTCGAGCCTGTCGTGGGGAACCGCAGACTTCATGGGAGGCCTGGCATCACGCAGGGTCGGGTCCCTGCGAGTTCTCTCCGTCTCCTACCCAGCCGGTGGTGTGTTGATCACCGTCCTGGCTCTCCTCTTCATTCCCGGTGTGGTCTCGGGTGATGCCTTTGCCGTCGGTATCGCATCCGGAGCCGTGGGGGCGGTCGGGATGGGCCTGCTCTACGCGGCGTTGTCGCGCGGGCAGATGGGAATCGTCTCCCCGATCACAGCGGTCTTGTCGGGCGCAGTTCCCGTAGTAGTCGGACTGGCTTTGGGGGAGTCCCTGTCTCCTGTGGTCCTGGCGGGCATCATCACCGCCGGTCTTGCCGTGATCCTCGTGAGTAGGGAGTCTGGGCCGCATAAGAAGACGCCCACGCATGCAATCGTGCTCGCGATCGCGAGTGGTTTGGCCATCGGTGGCTACCTCAGCATCCTCGGTTCGGCACCGGATGACTCAGGCATCTGGGTCGCGACGATCGGACGGTGGTTCTCTTCGGCGGTTGTGGTGGTGGCGCTGGTGGTCTCACTGCGGCGTCGTCGAAGTGCGCAATCACCAACTGCGGCCTTCCCGTGGAATCTGGCGATCGCCGCTGGTGCGCTGGACGCCCTCGCCAATGCTGTGTTCCAGCTCGCTGCGCAACGCGGGCTCCTTGCGATCGTCGCGGTGATTGGATCCCTGTATCCGGCCGCGACCGTCCTGCTTGCGCGATTCCTCCTGCACGAAAGGCTCTCGCGTACGCAGTTGATAGGCGTGGTTCTTGCCCTCTTCGCCGCGGGCACGCTCGCATTGGCATAGCTTGCGAACCGGTAGAGGTGCGACACGGGCCGTTGGTTCCGCTGTGGGCACCCTCGCGTGTGCGACGGTGGCCTTATGCGGTCTGTTTCCAGGGTTTCCACGGCTCTCATATCCACCGTCGCGCTCGTTGGCGCCACCCTCATGGGGGCAACGGCAGCCTCCGCTGCACCGGGCGACGTCACCGAGATCGGATTGGCTGCGGGATCCACGCCGCGCGATGTCGCCTCGGGTCCTGATAACAACCTCTGGGTCACCGGCGGTGCCTCCAACACGATCGCCAAGGTGACTACCGCTGGCGCCGTGACGGCTTACGCCCTTCCCTTGCCGGCGAACGTGAGTAACCCGTGGGGCATTGCCGCCGGCCCCGACGGAAATATGTGGTTCACGCTCCGCGATGGAGGAAAAATCGGCCGGATCACTATGACCGGAGCCGTTTCCATCATCGACCTTCCGGATACCGCGATGCGGCCGCAGGACATCACAGCCGGTCCCGATGGAAACATGTGGTTCACCGAACTAGGTGGTCGAATCGGACGGGTGACCATGGCCGGGGCGGTCTCGATGTTCACCGTCCCATGGGCCAACTCACGCCCGCACAGCATCGTGAATGGCCCAGAGGGCAGCAGCCGCCTGTACTTCACTGATGCAGGAGCAGATCGAATCGCATACGTACTCGTCGACGGCACCACGTACGGCAGCGTTCC
>CAJXUJ010000171.1 GCA_913061025.1 uncultured Actinomycetes bacterium
TACGGGTACTCGGTTGGCTACTTCACCGACTCGTTCTCACCCGAGTTCGTGGGTTTCCAGTTCCAACTCACCACCACAGGTGATTCGACGGCCGCGGCAAAGGGTTCATCCCAGGCCGTTCAACTGACGAAGAAGCAACTGGCGCGCGCGGGATTCACTAAAACGCCGAATGTCGCAGGGTGGGGTGGAACCGCAACCATCAGTACCAATCGCGCTCCTGCCGGAGCACCGGTCACTATCCGTGGTACCGCGCCAGAGGGGATGAAGCCGGGCTCGGTCATGACGTTGACCCGCTTTGTTCCCACGGACAAGAGCGGTTCAGGGCACTTCGAGAATCTGCCAATTCAGACAGTCGTAAAGGATGACGGCACCTTCGAGTTGACCTTTGAAGTTCATCAGAAGGGGACCTACGGATACGGACTCGGGGTCGATGAAGAGTTCGACTGGCTGGGCATCGAGTTCCAACTCACGACCACTTAGCGGAACTCGGCCCGATGCGCGTCGTTTCCGCTAACGTCAACGGCATTAGAGCCGCTGCACGGCGTGGTGGCCTGGAGTGGCTCGCAACCGCGGGTGCCGATGCGATCTGCCTGCAGGAAGTCAGGGCAACGCGAGAGCAGGCCGAGGACGTACTCGCGGACTCTCCACTGGCTACCTGGCATCTTGCCTTGATGGAAGCACCCGACAAGGGGCGGGCGGGCGTCGCGATCCTGACTCCTGACGAGCCCGTTGCGGTGCGTGAGAAGTTCCGTCAGACCCCGATCAACGGTCAGGGCCGATGGATAGAGGTGGATCTGGATTCCGATGCGGGACCGGTCACTATCGCGAGCGTCTATGTGCACTCCGGTGAGGCGGACACGCCCAAGCAGGACGCGAAGTACGCCTTCTTAGAGGGCATGGATGCGCGGATGCGGGCACTCGCGGGACGTGCCAAGAAAAATGGAGTTGAGGCCCTCGTGTGCGGTGACTTCAACATCGCCCACCGTGAGGTGGACATCAAGAACTGGAAAGGGAACCTGAAGAGTGCAGGGTTCCTACCCGAAGAGCGGGTCTATCTGGATCGCTGGTTCGACGGAGCATGGGTGGATCTTGGGCGCGAACTCGGGGGAGAGGGGCCGGGTCCCTACACCTGGTGGTCCTGGCGCGGCCAGGCCTTCGACAACGATGCCGGCTGGCGCATCGACTACCACGTAGCCACCGGCGGCCTCGCTGCTCGAGCCCAACGGTCGACCGTGGGGCGGGCGCCCAGCTATGAACAACGCTGGAGCGACCACGCGCCCGTCACGGTCGACTTTGCCTAGCTGAGTCGCTCAGCTAAACCCCCTGGCCGAGGGGTTACCCCGGCCGTAGGGCTGGAACTGGTTAGAGCGCGCGGGAGAAGATCGCGTCGATCTCGGCCAGATCGGAGGCATTGAGGGCATTACGGCGCTGGATCTCCCACTCGCGGTAGATCTGCTTGCGCTGCGCGGCTTCCGGGTCGAGCCGTCCGCTGCCAAATACGGAACCGAAGAAGGAACCGAGTTGCTTCATGGAGGGTCACTCCCTTTTCTGTCGTTGCCGCCGGGGGTCTCCCGGGGACATAGCAAGTATGTCGCATATTTGTTGGAAAGCCAAACAAACTAGGCTGATTGTGCGCAGATTCACAAAAGACAAACTTCGAATCGAATGTCCGTACATTCGCTGGACAAGATACCCCGGGGGGTATTAGTATCTCTCTCGAAAGCCCTCGTCAGCAGGGCCACGTCTGAAGATTGGAAGTCACGATGGTCAGGAGCGTTACCGTCGATGAGTTGGCCGCCGCACACCAGCGCGGCGAGCGCATCGTCGATGTCCGTGAGCGGTTCGAGTTCGATGGAGGCCATATTCCCGGCGTCGATCACGTCGCGATGGCCCTTGTTCCCCTTCGAATCGATGAGTTCACCGGCAGTCGTGCGGTGTGGGTGGTCTGTGAATCTGGGAACAGGAGTTGGCAAGTTGCCGACTATCTGTCCCGTCACGGCGTCGAGGCGTATAACGTCAATGGAGGAATGTCGGCCTGGCGAGCAGCAGGCCTGCCTCAGGAAACAGGAGTAGGAGCAACGTCATGACAGCGACAAGCGCCCCCCACGTAATCGTCATCGATACGCCCGGGCTGGGGGACCGTGGCTACATCGTCCACGACGGCGTTCATGCGCTCGTGATCGATCCGCAGCGTGACACCGACCGCGTCGAGCAGTTGGTCGCCGAACACGGCCTCACCGTCACGCATGTCGGTGAAACCCACATCCACAACGACTACGTCAACGGCGGTTACCAATTCGCCAAGCAGCACGGTGCCCAGTACATGGTTCCGGCCGATGTGGAACTCGCGTACCTCGGCGAGGACAACGTCCATGCCGTGGGAGACGGAGCCACCTTCCGCGTGGGTGATCTCGATGTGGCCGTCGTGCACACACCGGGTCACACTCCGCATCACATTTCTTTCGCCGTCACACGCGACGATCACCCAGGTGCGGTATTCACCGGTGGCTCGCTGCTGTACGGCACGGTGGGCCGCCCCGACCTCGTGGCACCGGACCTGACCGTCAAGCAGGCCCACGATCAGTGGCATTCGGCGCACAAGCTCGTAGACGAGCTCGCCGCGGACACTCAGATTTACCCGACCCATGGTTTTGGGTCGTTCTGCTCCTCAATTCAGACCGAGGGTGTGCAGACTTCTCTCGGCCAGGAGAAAGACATCAACCCGGCGCTGACGCAGGCCGAGGGCGACTTCGTCGAAATGCTGCTCGCCGGACTCGACGTCTTCCCCGCGTACTACGCGCACATGGGTCCGGCCAACGCTGCGGGCCCTGCCGCGATCGACCTCACGCTGCCTGAGCCCGCCGATCCGGCCGAGCTTCGCCGCCGCGTCGAGGCGGGCGAGTGGGTTGTCGATCTACGGTCGCGCGAAGTCTTCACCCAAGGCCACATCCCGGGTGCGGTGAACTTTGATCTCGACGGCGCGTTCGTGAACTACCTCGGCTGGATGATCCCGTGGGGAACGCCCGTGACCTTGGTGGGAGCCACGACCGAACAAGTCGAGGCGGCCCAGCGCGAATTGGTGCGCATCGGAATCGATCGCCCCGCGGCACAGGCTGTCGGCGGACCGCAGTTCTGGATGGCAGACGGCGAGGAGCCGGCATTCATTCGACGCGTGGACTTCGATGAGATGGCCAAGGAGTGGAAGGCGAATCC
>CAJXUJ010000172.1 GCA_913061025.1 uncultured Actinomycetes bacterium
GCCGCACCGCCCGCACGGTCGCATCCGGCGAGTGGCCGGCCATCGCGCCGGTGTCTCCAAGAGCGAAGTCGATGTATTCGTTGCCGTCGACATCGACGATGCGATTGCCTTTCGCTGTCGAGAAGTGCAGTGGATGCCCACCCGCCCACTTGTTCATCCAGGTCATCGGCACTCCCCCAAGGAGATGTCGTGCCTCGCCGAAGAGGCGGCGGGATTCCGGAGTCCGCTGCCGATAGACGGCCAACTCCGCCTCGATTGCAGCAGCAAGCCGATCCCGATCAATGACACCCATGGCGGCCTCCCCGCTAGATGTGGATGGCAGATAGTAAGCCTGGATAGGCGAGGATGTCCCGATGTCGTTCACCAGCAGAGCGCTAGCGCACGCCACCCCGATCGCCTTCCTCCTGGCTGCGGTAACCCTCGGGTCTTCCGGTCCAGCCATGGCGGAGGATCACTCCCACCTGACGCAGGTCGGTACCTACGACTACCTCACCCAGCCGGACTTCACCGGCCTCGCTGTGATCGACGACGTCCTCACCGACGAGACCATCGGTCTGGGAACCTTCACCAACCTCGACGGCGAACTCGTGATGCTCGGCGGGACGGTCTTTCAAGTGAAGCCCGATGGCACCCCGCGTCCAGTGGCTGAAGGAGCCACCACCCCGTTCCTGCAGGCGGTGCGATTCAAGCCCGAGGTGAACGTGCCGATTCCTCCTGGAACTGAGTGCGCAAACCTGATTTCGCTGATCGATGCTGCGGCAGGCTCCAGCAACGGAGTAGTCGCGGTCCGGGTGCGCGGCACCTTCTCCAACCTCACCACCCGCAGCGTCACGGCCGATCCCCCGCCTTATCAGCCATTAGCCACCACTATCGCCGAGCAAACCGAGTTCCCACTCGGAACCACCCGCGCAGCGCTCGTGGGCTTTCGACAGGGCGACGATGCCCTAGGCCTCGGACAACCCGGGCTTCATCTGCACGGCCTTGCGAACGGTGGAGCAGCCGGCGGGCACGTGCTCTCCTGCACAGCAGGTGACGACGTCCAACTGTCGATCCAGCGGATAGATCAGATCCACCTGACCACGCCGCGGTAGCCACTCACTGTCGAGGTGCGATGCGCACCCACCGTGACTCGGCCTGAACGCGGGTCTTGCCAGCCATCGACAGTGTCGCCTTCACTTTCATAACCGAATCGCCTGCTTCGACGATGCGCGCCCGTAGCTCACACGGCTGATCCATCATCGTGGGCAGCCGGTAGCGAATCTCCAAGCCGGAGGTCACCCAGGGTTCGAATTCCGCAGGCGAACTCCAGGATTGGGCCGACGCCACGAAGACGGCAGCTCCCGAGTGACAATCAAGAAGCGTCGCAATGACGCCACCATTCAACGTCCCCATCCCGTTGCTGTGGAACTCCGCAGGAGTGAACTCGGCGACAACGTCGTCTCCGTCTTTGAAACTGCGGAGATGCAAACCCTGTGGATTAGCCGGGCCGCACCCGAAGCACGTAGAGAAGGGATAGAGGGTTTCCTGGATGCTTGCAGTCACCGTACGACCCTAGGTCACCTAGCCCGGAACCCGTTATGTGAACCGCTCGAACAACGCTCCTAGCAGCGCCGCACTGCCGGTGAGGTAAAGACCAATAATCACCGCCATGACACCGACGATCTTGAACGAGTGCCCGGTCACATAATCCGACAGGCGTTCGAGCGGCTTGGCGATACGGGACCCGAACAACGCGACAGCGACGATGGGCAACCACAAAGTGGAGAAGGCAAGCGCATAGAGCAGCACAAGGGCAAGGGCCTGACTGATGTCCCCATCCTTTGCCGATGCGATGTCGTGCAAGGCCGGCAGCAGAAGCGCGTAACTCGTCACGGACTTCCCGTTCATGAGTAGTCCGAGGAAGAAGAAGTCGCGCGGACTACCTGTTTGGACTTTCTCCCGCAGGAAGTCCGAGGAGCGCTCTTGCAGGGATGGATGGGGTCGGAATAGCCAGACGGAAGCAACGAGAAATCCCACCCCCACGACGGTTCGAAGACTGATTCCCAATATGTCTGCCTCGCCGGGCTTGGGCAGTGGCAATTGGCTGAAGCCCAAGAAGACCAGGCCACCGAAGAGCAAGAGCGGAATCGCAGCACCGACCCCGAAAGCACGAGCGCGCGACCACCAACGGGGCTGACCCACGATCAGGAGCTGCAAGGCAAACAGGCCCGGGTGAATGGCTGCCGCGAGTCCCAGCGGGATGACGGTCGCGAGTAGGGGTATCACCTACGCCACCCCTTCTCATTCCGCGCCACGACTACATCCTTACCTATGTCGAAAAGGCGGTTATCCGTACTTCCTCACCCTGTGGCGCTCAACCACCAACCACTATGTGCCCCCACGAGGCGTCCGGCCGGCGGACCCTCTCGGGCCGTGGTGGCGAAATCCACCACAGGAGGACTCATATGGACGTTCGGAAACTCACAGCGGAATTCGTCGGGACTTTTCTCTTGGTTTTCCTGGCCGTCGGAACAGCGATCTTCGGCATCTCAGCAATCGTCGGTGCCGACGGTAACGGTCCTGGATCCGGTGTTGTCGGCGTCGCTCTAGCGTTCGGACTCGTACTTCTCGGTATCGCCTACGCCTTCGGCCCAGTGTCCGGAGCCCACGTCAATCCCGCGGTGACTCTCGCCATGCTGGTGGGTCGCCGGATGCCAACGAGCGAGGCCATTGGTTATTGGATCGTTCAGTTCTTGGGCGCTATCGCCGCCGGGGGTGTGCTGAAGTTGTTCGTTTCCAGCTTCGGGGTTACGGACTACACAGGAGCGCTCGGAACCAACAGTTACGACAACGGAGCGATTAACCTCGCCGGTGCTTTCGTCTTAGAAGTACTGCTCACGGCTGCCTTCGTCATGGTGATCCTGTTGGTAACCGAGAAGATCGCAGCGCCCGGATTCGCCGGGATCGCCATCGGCTTGACCTTGACCCTCGTTCACCTGGTTGGGATTCCCCTTACCGGAACGTCAGTGAATCCCGCACGTTCACTCGGGCCCGCGATCTTCGAGGGTGGGGTAGCGATGCAACAGGTGTGGCTGTTCATACTCGCACCGCTTGTGGGTGCACTCATCGCAGTAGCGGTGTGGAAAATCACTCGAAGCGACGTTGAGGAACCTCAAGAAATCGACGCGGGCAGTGGCGCCTAGGAGCAGGTAGGCCGCCTTGGGTGTGAA
>CAJXUJ010000173.1 GCA_913061025.1 uncultured Actinomycetes bacterium
CCCGATCCCCGGCAAGAAGGCGATCGGCATCGAGATTCCCAACACCGACCGTGAACTGGTGGCGGTGGGTGATGTCCTGCGTAGTGCTCCGGCAGCAGCCGATCAGCATCCGATGGTGGTTGCCCTCGGCAAGGACGTTGAGGGTGAATTCGTCGTGGCGAACCTCGCCAAGATGCCGCACATCCTGGTGGCCGGTGCCACCGGTGCCGGTAAGTCGAGCTGCATCAACTCGCTGATCACCTCCATCCTCATGCGGGCAACTCCGGACGAGGTTCGACTCATCCTGGTTGACCCCAAGCGGGTCGAGTTGAGCATCTACGAAGGCGTCCCACACCTGATCACGCCGATCATCACCAACCCCAAGAAGGCGGCGGATGCGTTGCAGTGGGTTGTTGCCGAAATGGACAAGCGCTACGACGATCTCGCGCACTTCGGATTCCGGCACGTGGACGATTTCAACGCCGCGGTGCGGGCCGGCAAGGTGAAGCCACCGGCCGGAAGTCAGCGAGTGCTGCGTCCTTACCCCTACCTCCTCGTCGTCGTAGACGAGTTGGCGGATCTGATGATGGTGGCGCCTCGTGACGTGGAAGACGCCATCGTGCGCATCACCCAGCTCGCACGCGCTGCGGGCATCCACCTGGTCCTGGCAACCCAGCGGCCCAGCGTGGACGTGGTGACCGGCCTGATCAAGGCGAACGTTCCGTCGCGGCTGGCTTTTGCCACGTCGAGCCTCGCCGACTCACGCGTGATCCTCGATCAACCCGGTGCCGAGAAGCTCGTGGGCCAAGGTGACGGACTCTTCCTACCCATGGGGGCCAACAAAGCCGTGCGCATTCAGGGTGCGTTCGTCGCGGAGAAGGAAATCCGGGGCATCGTCCAGCACTGCAAGGACCAGACCGAGGCGCGTTACCTCGCGGAGGTGACGTCCCCGGTCGCGGCCAAGAAGGAGATCGACGAGGACATTGGTGATGACCTCGACGTGCTGCTGCAAGCGGTCGAACTCGTCGTCGGCACTCAGTTCGGCTCGACGTCCATGCTCCAGCGCAAACTGCGGGTGGGCTTCGCCAAGGCCGGGCGGCTCATGGACCTCATGGAATCGCGGGGGGTCGTGGGTCCCAGCGAGGGCTCCAAGGCCCGAGAAGTCCTCGTCAAACCGGACGATTTGCCGGGTGTTCTGATGAGCATCCGAGGTGGCTAGATCGGGTGTTCGGTTTGTCGAACCTACTTGCGCATCCCGGCGATGACTGTCACGCTCGGGGCACGGTAGTGGGGTCCGGAAACCACCTGGGGTGAACGTGGTCGGTGAGCAAATCGCCAGTGCCCGAACCAGCCGTGGCCTCAGTGTGGAGGACGTTGCTGCGTCCACCCGGCTTCGTCCCGTCATCATTGAGGCAATCGAGAGCAACGACTTTTCGCTCTCGGGTGGAGACGCCTACGTAATAGGGCACCTGCGCATGATCGCGGATGCGGTTGGCCTTGACGGAGACGCCCTAGTTGACGACTACAAGCGTCACTAGTCCAGCATCCAACCCACTCACAGCCAGAGCGGGCAGGCACAACCAGTTCACTTTGCCGGGACCGTAGGCTGTGGCGGTGCCAACCGCCAAGAAAGTCGCCATCGTGACCTTGGGGTGCGCACGCAACGAGGTCGATTCCGAAGAGTTGGCCGGGCGGTTGAAGGCCGAGGGTTGGGATCTCGTCGACGATGCCGATTCGGCCGATGCGGTCTTGGTGAACACCTGCGGGTTTATCGACGCGGCGAAGAAGGAATCCATCGACACCGTGTTGTCCCTCGCTGGGGAGAACGCGCCACCGGTGATCGCCGCCGGCTGCTTGGCGGAGCGCTACGGCAGCGAGTTGGCCGCCTCCCTTCCTGAGGCCAGTGCAGTCCTGGGCTTCGACGATTACCCCGAGATCGGGGCACGCCTGGATGCCGTCGTGCGAGGCGAGGAAGTCTCGACGCACGAGCCCGTGGACCGCCGAACGCTGCTGCCCATTACTCCGGTCGAGCGATCTCGGGATCGACACGGTTACTCACCGCCGGTGCCACGGATCAGGCTCGGCACCGGGCCGATTGCGTCGGTAAAGCTCGCGACCGGCTGCGACCGTCGATGTGCATTCTGCGCGATCCCGCGATTCCGCGGCGCGTTCGTGTCGCGAACGCCACCGGAGATCGTGTCGGAGATCGGTGCGATGGTCGCCGAGGGCGTACGCGAAGTGATCCTGGTCTCGGAGAACACCACGTCCTACGGCAAGGACCTGGGCGACATGCGGTTGCTGGAGTCGGTCCTGCCGGAACTGGCTGCCGGCACCGGAGTTGATCGGATCCGGTTGTCGTACTTGCAGCCCGCCGAGATGCGCCCGGGCTTGGTCGCGGCGATCGCGGGCACGGAGGCCGTCGCCGACTATTTCGACCTGAGCTTCCAGCACTCGAGTCCGCGGGTTCTTCGGTCGATGCGGCGCTTTGGTGGCACCGAGAACTTCCTGGAACTGATCGAGGCGATTCGCGCCCTGGCACCGCAGGCAGGTATCCGCAGCAACGTGATCGTCGGCTTCCCGGGGGAAAGTGACGAGGACGTGGACGAACTCGCCACCTTCCTTGAGGCCGCTCGGCTCGACGCCGTGGGGGTGTTCGCATACTCCGACGAAGACGGCACCGAGGCGGCGGGGCTAGGCGACAAAGTGCCCGAGATCGTGATCGAGGCGCGGCGAGCCCGCATTGTCGACCTCGTCGAGGAGCTCATGGAGCAGCGCGCCGCCGAACGCATCGGTGAGCGAGTGCGGGTCCTGGTCGAGTCGGTGGAAGACGGTGTTCCCATGGGTCGAGCCGCCCACCAGGGTCCCGACGATGGCGCCTGTTTTCTGGTGAACTCATCGGCCGAGGTTGGCGACTGGGTAGACGGGGAGGTCGTGGAGAACGAGGGTGTGGACCTCTGGGTGCGCGCGTGACCTGGAATCTGCCGAACGTTCTTACCCTGGCGCGACTGTTATGCGTGCCGCTGCTCGCCGTCCTGCTCGTTGTCGATGATCCGCTGGCTCGAGATGCCGCCGCCATCGTGTTTATCGTCGCGGCCATCACCGATTTCTTGGACGGTGCCATCGCACGCAAGCGAGGGATCACGTCGGCTTTCGGAGCTCTGGCCGACCCCATCGCAGATAAAGCTCTCATCACCG
>CAJXUJ010000174.1 GCA_913061025.1 uncultured Actinomycetes bacterium
CGGGGTCGCCGATAGGCGCGGGAATCAGATCGACGATCGTCTGCAGCAACTCTTCAACGCCCTCGCCCGTCTTGGCGGAAACCTTGAGGACGTCCTCGGGACGGCACCCGATGATGTGCGCGAGCTCGGCGGCGTACTTCTCCGGCTGAGCAGCAGGAAGATCGATCTTGTTCAGCACCGGAATGATCTGCAGATCGTTCTCCAGGGCGAGGTACAGGTTCGCGAGCGTCTGCGCCTCGATGCCCTGCGCAGCGTCAACGAGCAGAACAGCTCCCTCGCATGCGGCCAAGGACCGAGAAACCTCGTAGGTGAAGTCCACGTGGCCCGGGGTGTCGATCAGGTTCAGGACGTACTCGCGGCCATCGCCAGCGACGTAGGGCAGCCGAACAGCCTGGGATTTGATCGTGATGCCGCGCTCGCGCTCAATGTCCATGCGGTCGAGGTACTGGGCGCGCATCGAGCGGTCGTCCACCACACCGGTCATCTGGAGCATCCGATCGGCCAGCGTGGACTTGCCGTGGTCGATGTGGGCGATGATGCAGAAGTTCCGAATAACGGCCGGATCCGTAGCGCCGGGGCTGGGCTGCTGGCTCACGGGCGACCTTTCGGTGGAATTCGTGGGGTGAGTGGGGCCCTGGGGGCCACTCGGGGGTTGGACACAGGGTACGGGTACTCTTATGCGGCTGCAGATACCTGTGGTGCACCACCCCGATTCGAGAGCACGTCGAGAGTTAGAGGAACGTCAGTGGCGAACATCCAGTCGCAGAAGAAGCGCATCCGCACCAATGAGAAGGCGCGCCTGCGCAACAAGGACGTCAAGTCCGCCCTGAAGACCTCGATCCGCAAGTTCCGCGAGGCTGCAGACGCCGGCGACGCCGCCGCAGCGACCGCTCTCGCCCGCGAGGCCAACCGCGCTCTCGACAAGGCAGCCAGCAAGGGCGTTATCCACCAAAACCAGGCCGCCAACCGCAAGTCCGCGATCAGCAAGCGCGCCGCCTCGCTCTAGGTCTGCCCGGTCTCGGTCGCTGAATCAGCGGCCACTCGAAGAAACGACGAGTTTCTCCAGTACGAACAACTTTTGCTCGACATCGAGCGATTGACCCGGCTCGAGCCCACCCTTCATCATCGCCTCCGCGTCGGCGAGTTCGACGAGGGACGCCGCAAGACGACGCTGATCCCCGCTCCACTTCGACCACTGCTGCCGAAGGATCGAAACCTTCCACGGCGGGATCCCGAGTTCTCGCGCCACATCGGACTCACTCGCCCCCGGCCCAATTCCGCCAACTCGGATGATGTCTCGTAACGCGGATGCCATCGCGAGCACGCTCATAACACCCACTCCGGTGTCACTCCCGGACGCGACCGCGTGGCGCACGGATTCGAGCGCCTGCGCGGGGCGACGCTGCCAGACGTGATCGGCGATCTGCCAGCCCGCAACATCGGCCACTCCGGCGAAGTATGCGTGCACGTGTTCGTCGGTGATGGGATCGTCCTCGACGTCGGCCACTAGTTGGCCAACGGCTGAGAAGAGCATCGGTAGATCTTGTCCAATGGATTCGTAGAGAACGTTCACGGCATCGGAAGTTGCCCGCCGCTTGTGTCGGGAGAACTCCTTGGTGATGACCTCGACCGTTCGCTTTCCCTTCTTCACCGCCAGGCACTCAATCTCGTCGGCGCCCGCCCCCCGGACAGCTTCCAGCAGCTTCTTGCCGCCGGCGGTGCCGTCGTGCAGCAGCAGGAGCCACACGTTCTCGGGCTGCTCGGCGAGCACTTCGAGTAAGGCCGCAGCGAATGATTCCTCGGCTGACTGCAGTCCGGTCACCTTGACGATGACGTCACCCCCGAAGAGTGTCGGGGCGCACGCGTAACGGAAGTCCTGTGCTGCGTCTTCGGTGCTCGCGTCGACTTCGATCCGGTCCACATCGGGCGCCGACCGTCGAATACCCGCGACGGTGGCGCTCACCGCGCGATCGACCAGCGCCTGCTCTCCTCCGCGGATCAGGGTGATTCGGGCCGGTGCGCTCATGGTGTGCTCAGCATGTCACGTCTGGTGGCTATCGCGAAGGTGCCGTCGTCGTTCTTCACTACGGCGATGTCGCCCGCGAGATCGGTTCGCCAGATCGTGGCGCCTGACTCACTCCAGGCCTCCAGTGTTTCTGCTGCCGGGTGGCCGAACCGGTTGTCACGACCCACGCTCACCAGCGCGATCTCGGCACTTGCCCAGGTGGCGAACCTCGGATGCTGGTGTCGAGATCCGTGGTGGGGAACTTTGGCAATATCGAAATCGCCTTGCCCGCCCAGAATCGCGGCCTGTGCCGGCGGTTCGATGTCGCCGGTGAGGAGAACGCGCATGCCATGAACGCGCGCGTCGAGCACAACACTCGCGTTGTTGGCAACGGATCCGTCAGAGATCTGATCGGTAGTGATGATGCGTCGGGGCCACAGGACGCGGTACCGACCATTGCCCACTCGGAGTTCTGCCCCGGCCGTGAGTCTTCGAAGCTGGATGTCCCGCCTCTCCAGCTCGTACGCCACACCTTCGAACTGCTCGGCGGGTTCATCAAGGACCGTTGCAAACACCGCATCCACGCGACGCCCGTCGACCACGCCCGCGAGACCGCTGACGTGATCAGCGTGGAAGTGCGTCAGGATCAGCGCGGAGATGTGATCGATGCCGAGATCACTCAGGCATGTGTCGATAACGCGAGCGGACACTCCGGTATCCACCACCACCGCACCCGCGTCCCCGGCGGGAGCGATGACTAGGCCATCTCCCTGACCCACGTCACATTGCGTGACAAGCCAACCCATGGGAGGCCACGTGCGACTGTCCGGTGGAAACAGCCACCACAGACTCGCGGCAATGGTCGCGGTGAGACCGACAACGACGACGTACAAGCGCGCGTGCATCCACCGCGGACGAGCCGTGATGCGCCAGGCAATGACGACGGTTGCGCTCACGATGACGAATACCGCCGCGACGGCCGGTGATCCGCGAATACGAAGGAAGTCGACATCGGCAAATACTCGAGCCACCTGGGCGATCCACTCCCCCGACCAAGCGCCGACCCAGGCGAGAAATTGAGCGGGTAGCTGGCCACCGGGAACCACCCCCA
>CAJXUJ010000175.1 GCA_913061025.1 uncultured Actinomycetes bacterium
ATCCTTCCGCGAGGACATAGGAACCTTCACTATCAAGACCAACGACGACGAGACCGTCACCCAAGGCATCCAAGAACTGCTCGCGCACCCGAAGGCGCCATTCCAAAGCAGCAGCCGGATCGGACTTCCGCAGCGAGACGATGTCGTCCGGGGTTGCGATCACCTGCGCACCACTGAAGGCGCGCGGATCTACAGCGGACAACGGTGACCGTGCGGCTCGCACAGCGGACTCACCATCGAGCACCCACCAGGCGAACACCCGATCCGAGGGGTCTCCAGCGTTGATGGCGTCGTCCATATCTCCATAGAAGTTCGGCATGTAGTCGCGCACTTCCGTACCGAGTTTTTGCACGTTCAGCCGAGCATTGCGACGAACAAGTGGATCGAAACTCCACACGATGGTGTCGATTGCCTGGGACAGCGCCCAGGCCCGTTGATGCAACTTGATCGCGGTACCGATACTCCGGTTTCGGTAGTCACCCAGGACGCCGGCCATGTGGGAGTGCAGATGGGTGTGCCATGACGACTCATCATCAGCCGGGCCATCACCCACTCCGTGCCTGCCCACCAGCGCCAATGCGGCACCAACGGCCACGTCGCCATCGAACGCGGCGGCTACGTAACCACCGGAGTGGATCATCGCTCGCAAGAGATTCGACTTCACATGGGTCGCACCGGTCTCGGGCGGCCAGACCTCATCGAAGATTCGCACTGCGATGGCCTGGTCGTTAGGGTCATCCAGGGTTCTGATCCGCACCCCCGCGGCATCCTGGGCCCGCTCAGCAGCCCGCCAAGCATCGTCGGTAGAGGTCACGGCTGCACGGTAGCGAGAGGAGATGGAAAGCCGCCATGGACGGTCACGACATCTCCGCTGCCCTGGTGCGCGCAACCCGGGAACTCGTGTCCGTCGAGTCCCCCACCGAGGATCTCGCTGCCTGCCAACGCGTCGTCGAACGAGCCGACGAACTCGCCCGCGAATGGTTGCTTGATGCAGGACGAATCGAAACGCACGAGGGCCGACCCGCCTGGCGCTGGGGGCCGGCTCACCCGCGCGTCTTGCTGCTGGGACACCTCGACACCGTGTGGCCGATGGGAACCCTCGAGCGGATTCCCTTTGCGGTCGAAGGTGATCGCATGACCGGTCCTGGTGTCTTCGACATGAAGGCGGGAGTGATTCAAGGCTGGGCGGCACTCGCCATGGCCGGAGCCCGCGCCAACGGATCGGTCGGCATGCTGCTCACCACCGACGAAGAAACCGGATCTTTGAACTCGCGCGCCCTAGTCGCCGATGCGATCGCCGAGTGCGAGGCAGTGCTCGTGCTCGAACCCTCGGCCGATGGAGCCCTGAAGACTCGTCGCAAGGGCACGTCCTGGTACCACCTGACGTTCACCGGACGGGCAGCCCACGCGGGCCTTGATCCCGAACGCGGAATCAATGCCTCGGTCGAGGCCGCGCACTTCATCACCGAGGCGGTCACGTGGGCCGATGCAACAGCCGGCACGTCGGTCACCCCAACGGTTCTCGCGTCCGGGACCACCGCGAATACCGTTCCCGCCGAAGCAACGCTCACCGTCGACGTCCGAGCATGGACCCGTGCCGAACAGGAACGCGTCGATGCCCTCGTTCGCCAGTGGAATCTCCAGCACCCCGAGGCCGAGTGGTCAATCGGCGGCGGCATTGACCGAGCAGCGCTCGAATCAGAGATCTCCGCGGATCTCTTCGCTCGTGCCCAGCAGGTCGCAGCAACGCTCGGTCTCGAACCCCTGACCGAATGCGCGGTGGGCGGCGCGAGCGACGGAAATCTGACTGCGGCAGCCGGCGTCGCCACCCTTGACGGTCTCGGGGCTATCGGAGACGGGGCCCACGCTGAGCACGAGTGGGCCTCGGTTTCCGGCATGGAGGAACGGGCACGATTGCTTGCCGGGCTCCTCCAGACATTCACGGATGCGTCATGACCGACGGACCCCTCATCGTCCAAAGCGACAAGACGCTGCTACTCGAAGTCGACCACGAAAACGCGGACGATTGCCGCAAGGCCATCGCCCCCTTTGCCGAACTGGAGCGAGCCCCCGAGCACATTCACACCTACCGGCTCACCCCGCTGGGCTTGTGGAACGCCCGCGCCGCCGGCCACGACGCCGAGCAGGTGGTCGACACCCTGATCCGCTATTCGCGCTACCCGGTGCCGCACGCACTGTTGATCGATGTTGCCGAGACGATGGCTCGGTACGGACGTCTCCAAATCGCGAACGATCCCGCGCACGGTCTCGTATTGCAGGCAATCGATGTCGCTGTCCTCGAAGAAGTTCTGCGCAGCAAGAAGATTTCGCCGCTCCTGGGAACGCGCCTCGACGAAACCACTGTCATGGTCCACCCCAGCGAACGCGGTCATCTCAAGCAAGCACTCGTCAAACTCGGATGGCCTGCGGAAGACGTTGCCGGATACGTCGATGGCGAGCGGCACGCCATCGCACTCGACACAACCGAGTGGCAGCCCCGCGATTACCAGGTCGAAGCCGCCGACGGTTTCTGGTACGGCGGCTCAGGAGTGGTGGTGCTTCCGTGCGGCGCCGGCAAGACGATCGTCGGCGCCCTAACGATGTCTCTCGCGCAAGCGACGACACTGATCTTGGTCACGAACACCGTCGCCGCCCGGCAGTGGCGAGATGAACTGCTCCGCCGCACCACGCTCACCCCGGATGAAATCGGCGAGTACTCCGGATCCAAGAAGGAGATCCGGCCAGTCACCATTGCGACGTACCAAGTTCTGACCACCAAGCGCCAGGGCATCTACCCCCACCTCGAGGTATTCGACTCCCGCGACTGGGGTCTGATCCTGTACGACGAGGTGCACCTGCTTCCCGCACCTATCTTCCGGTTCACCGCGGACATTCAGAGCCGCCGACGCCTCGGCCTCACGGCGACCCTCGTGCGCGAAGACGGTCGTGAGTCCGATGTCTTCTCACTCATCGGGCCCAAGCGGTACGACGCACCGTGGCGCGAGATCGAAGCTCAGGGCTACATCGCTCCCGCCGACTGCGTTGAAGTCCGCGTCGACATGCCCGAGCCGGATCGCATGACGTACGCGATGGCCGAACCAGAAGATAAGT
>CAJXUJ010000176.1 GCA_913061025.1 uncultured Actinomycetes bacterium
GCTTGCCGATCTCAGTGTGTATCTGCGGAACACCGCAATGATCGACAGCCTGACGGGCTTGCTGAATCGACACGGACTCGCTCGTAACTTGCAGGTCCTGGTTGGTCTTGCACGCCGAGAGCGCGCACCGATATGCGCTGTCTATTTGGATGTCGATGGTCTGAAGGCAGTTAATGACACCTACGGACATGACGAGGGAGACAAGGTCTTGCGCGCCGTTGGCGAGGCCTTGGTGGAGTGCAGCAGGAGAGGTGACCTCCTCGCCCGCCTAGGAGGCGATGAGTTCGTCGTCGTTGGTGTAGGTGACCATCACAGTGTTCAGACTCTCGCGTATCGCGTCGAAACGACCATTCGAGAGATGTGGTCGGATAAGGACCTCTGGGACGGACGGGTAAGTGTCGGAACCGCCTTCACCACGGCTGACGAGCTTAACCTTGACACTCTCCTTTCGCTTGCTGATGAAGCTATGTACTCGCAGCGGCGAATCCGTCGGTCTACTCCGTAGGTGCAACGGGAGGCAGAGTCAGCACGCCCATGATGGCGAAGAGCGCCACGGCGGTAGTAATCACGTAACCGTCGTTCGGGAGGTTCACCTAGGAAGGCTACTGACGACCGGAGTGTCGAGAACCCGTTTCAAGGCAAGTTCAAGGCCGCGGCGCACGTTCACGCTAACGAAACGGGAAGGGCTGAAAGGGCTGCGAGTTGTGGTGGCCAGGGGCGGGGTCGAACCGCCGACCTTCCGATTTTCAGTCGGACGCTCGTACCAACTGAGCTACCTGGCCGAACAGCCAGCCATGGTGGCTGGCTTGGCGACCCCGACGGGACTCGAACCCGCGACCTCCGCCGTGACAGGGCGGCGCGCTAACCAACTGCGCTACGGGGCCTTGGTTAAGGCCGTGTCCCCAACGGGATTCGAACCCGCGCTGCCGCCTTGAAAGGGCGGAGTCCTAGGCCGCTAGACGATGGGGACCGAGAACCATCTTGCCGATCTCCGTCGACCGGTATGCCGTCGGTGACCGATGAAGCATAGGGCAGTCCCCCCAAGCGAGGCCACCTGGGTGCCACCGGGCTCTCTCGGGTGATGATGGGGACATGGTGAACCTCACCCCGGACGAATTCGACGATCTCGTTTCCCAGGCGCTGGACACCCTGCCGCCCGAGCTGGCTGGCTTGATGAACAACGTCGCTGTGTTCGTCGAGGACCAAAAACCCGGTCGTCCGGGGTTGCTGGGGCTGTATGAAGGTGTGCCCTTAACCAAGCGGGGTCACTACTACTCGGGCCACTTGCCTGATCGCATCACGATCTACCGCAAGCCCATCCAGCGACGTTGCTCCTCGCAGGAGCAGGTGGTTGAGCAGGTGCGCATCACCGTCGTTCACGAGGTGGGACACCACTTCGGGATTCCTGAGAGCCGGCTCCATGAATTGGGATACGGATAGACCCGACTAGGCCATGATGAGCCCATGCGACTTTCGAATTCAGTTGTGGCGATTACGGGTGGAGCTTCTGGCCTCGGCGAAGCGGTAGCTCGGCGTTCGATCGATCAAGGAGCAGCCGGCGTAGCGATCTTGGACGTCAACGACGACGCAGCATCGAGTCTGGCGTCCGAGTTGGGAGACAACGCGCTCCCGTTGCACTGCGACGTTCGAAATGGAAATGACGTCACCGATGCGATGACTGCGATCACCGAACGATTCGGCCGCTTGAATCTTGCGGTCGCTTGCGCGGGTATCGGTTGGGCCGAGCGAACCTTGGCCAAGGACTCAACTCCTGCGGATCTCGACGCCTATCGTCGCGTTATCGAGATCAATCTGATCGGCACCTACGACTTCGCTCGCCAGGCGGCGAGTGTGATGTCCAGGAACGAAGCCGATGAGTCTGGCGAGCGTGGTGCGATTGTGATGACGGCATCCCTGGCCGCGTTCGATGGCCAGATCGGCCAGTCCGCCTACAGCGCGAGCAAGGGCGGCATCGTTGGAATGACGTTGCCGATGGCCCGTGACTTGGCGCCGGTTGGTGTTCGCGTGATGACGATCGCTCCCGGTCTGATGGATACACCCATTTACGACCCGGTCGGGGGAGCGGAACTGAAAGAGCGACTCGTCGGACTCACGGTCTTCCCGAAGCGGCTGGGCGCTGCGGATGAGTACGCCCACCTGGTGCAGTCCATTGCGGAGAACAGTTACCTCAACGGGGAGACCATCCGGCACGACGCCGCGACCCGCCTGCCACCGAGGTAATCACCCGGCGGCGGCTCGCTCGAGACGGTCGCGAATGGCGTGCGCGAGACCGGCACCTTCGGGCGCGACGGCGATCACCGCAGAGAGATTCATCGAGTCGGCCTCCCGCAATGCCCGGTACAGGCAGGCGGCGTATTCCTCGATCGTCGGTGGAGCCGTCAGGCGAACCGCACCCGAAGGAGTGGGAACCTGCGCCAAGGCGATGACACCAACCGTGGCGTCTGCGGTTAACGACTCGAGGTCCGTTTCCGACACAACCTGGACCGTTGCATGCGGTGAGTAATGCGCGGCAAGAGTTCCTGGGGCGCGAACCGATGACGACGCAGCCAACGTCAGGCCGGTGGCGTGTTCCACTTGCTCGGCGGTCACCTTGCCCGGTCGAAGGAGAACCGGTCGGTCTCCCGTGCAATCGACGATTGTCGATTCGACCCCGACTGAGCACGGCCCGGCGTCGAGGACGACGTCACCACTATCAAGCAGTTCACCAAGTTCCTCGATTGCGTGTTGGGCCGTCGTCGGACTGACCCGGCCGAATCGATTCGCGCTCGGGGCCGCAATAGCCGCAGTCGGGTCGTCGCGCAGAGAACACAGTGCTCGCAGGACCTCGCGCGTTATCGGTGAGCCGGGCACCCGGAGGGCAACAGTGTCTTGACCTCCGGTGATGTAGTCGGCAGCGATGTCAGACCGTGGAAGGACAAGGGTCAGCGGTCCCGGCCAGTACTCGTCCATCAATGCGGTTGCATACTGCGGAACCGCGGATGCCCACGCCCGTGCGGCTTCGGCGTCGAGAACGTGGGCGATCAATGGGTGATCGGCGGGACGTCCCTTAACCGCGAACACGCGTGCAACGGCGGATGC
>CAJXUJ010000177.1 GCA_913061025.1 uncultured Actinomycetes bacterium
ACGATCTTGGCGGCCTGCACCGCCCCGGACTCACCGGTGAAGTAGAAGCTCTCCCCCGGTCCCGCGGTTACGACGTTGCCACCGAGGTTCGCCTGGACGGTGCCGTCACCCTCGACCGCCTCACCGCGAACCCGCACGTGCTTCTTTTTGTATTCGAGGTTGACGCGGATTGCCATGTCGTCCTGCACCGGCGTCACCGACGTGCCTTGGTAGTAGTGGGTCACGATCGCCGCTGCATCCATTCCGGCCTTGGCCATCGCGAGGGCGCCGTACTGACTCATACCGACCCCGTGACCGAAGCCCGCTCCGGACAGGGTGAAAGACTCCGGCGCTCCGCAGGGGTCCGGCGGTGAGGTCGGAGTGGCCTGCACTCGTCCGGTACTCACCCACGGGTATAGCGGCTGCCCGCCGGCGTTGGCGTTCATCGAGATCGTGTACATCCCCGGAGGAACCTGGTTGCCCGCGTCATCCCGCTGATCCCAATCGATCTGCACAGGTCCCGGCGCATCGACCTGGCCGCTGAGATTGCGAACGATGTCACCGCATCGGTTGCTGATCGCGATCGTCCAGGTCATCGGCGCGTTGGTGGACGCGGTTATCGACATCGGACCGCCGGCCCATGAGGCCGGATTGGCCGTCGGGTTCACCATGCCCGCACCCATCTTGGCTGTGGTGGCCGCACGGATCGCCGGTATTTGCTTCTCGAGGTGCTTACCCGGGCAACTCGTCGCACCGATGTCACCGTGTCCGCCGACCACGAGCGCGTTGGCCGTCTGGCCCGGCTTGTACCTACTGGTGCCCGCGCCCGAATCGGACACGAGCGGGATCGTGCCGTTGGGGTCGCGGTGATTCATCGCGAGTTTCCACGCGGTCAACGAGGAGATCGAATCGACGATCGCGGCCATCTGGTCCGCCGGTGGATTCGCCTTGGCAAAGTTGCCAATGGCGGACACGGCGAACGTCTCATCATTGAATCCGGCGGTGTGACCGCCCACAACCGCACGATCGATTCCTCCGGCACGACCCTCGTAGAGGCGACCGAATCGATCGACGAGGAAGTTGTACGCCATGTCGGAGTACTTCAGCCCCTTGGTGAACCAGTTGTAGAGGTTGCGCACCTGCTTGGCGGACTGTTCCGGCGTGTAGTTGTTCTTCGTTGCCGTGTGATGCACGAACGCGGCTTTGATCGTCGGCGAGTAACTGGCCGAGCCGCGACGTAGTGACTCGTCGGCTCCCCATTCAGCGCGGGTAATGATCGGGGGCATCGTCGCCACGGTGCTGGCTTGCGCGACCGACACCGGCGCGATCGCGGAACCATCGACGGGATCGGGCAACTGTGCGTCGTCGTCGGTGACGGGGTTGTCGACCAGCATCACCTCGGTGCCCTCAGGTTCCGCGCCACCGGGCGTATCGATGCGCACTTGAACACCATCGGCGGTGTCGGTCAACAGCGGGTCGGTGCCGAACCTGATGCCCTCGGCCTCAACCGAGTCCGGATCGGGGCCGTGGTCGGTGATGGTCAGCGGCTGCCAGGTGCTCCAGCCGTCACCCTCGCGCACCCGAATCAGTACTCGGGTGCCGGGCTCGAACGGCTCGTCGGCGGTGATGCCCACCAGACTGAACGGCTCAGTGTCGCTCTCGACGGCGGCCACGGCTGGCTGCAGTTCTGCGTCGTGGTCGTGATCGTGGTCGTGGTCGTCTGCCTCATCGTGATCGTCGTCATCGACAACAGCAATACCCGCGGTACCCGCCAAGCCGAGGTCGTCAACGGTCAAGTCAGCCATCATCGAATCCCACGACGCCATGGCGACGCTGGAGTCATCGATCACGCTCGGGTCCACGCCGCTGATCGGAAGCGAGGTGACGTTGGCTTCGACCGGCTCACGCTCGATCGGCGTCCGCGCACCTTGGTTTCCCGGCACCGAGCCGAGAACCGGGACGGTCAGCCCTGCGGCCACCACGGCGGGAACCAGCAGCAGGGGCATCACCCTCGACGTCACGCCGCTGCGCTTCACGAAGACCCCTTCCCGGCCGCATCGGACCTATCGGCCACCTCGGGTGGCTCGTGCGCGATCAAACAGCGACATTGCTGCTACCGGCACGTGACATTACGGTGCCATGGATTCGCGGAATACGCCAAGCCTCACACGACTCAGCCGTCACATTGGTCACCGGCACGCCCGGAAACCGGAACCGCTGTCCTCCATGGTGCGTCGGAGAGGGGTCAGGCAGTGCGCCTGCGTACCATGGCCGAACCCTCTAGAAACACCCTCTCTAGAGGCACCCTGGGCCCCGGCCCCCTTGGACGAAAGGCAGCGTGTGTCCGCTCGAAGTGCCGCTCGGCGCTGGTCGACCGTCCTGGCCGGACTCATCGCCGGGGCAGTCCTGGTCACCACGGTGATCGGCGCCGGTGTCACATCGGTCATGGGCCAGCTCGAGGGCAACATCACGTCCCTAGACGTCTCCGAGCAGACCGGCAAGGTCATCACCGAGGAACAGTCCGTCGTGGTCGACGAAGAAACCGGTGAACAAGCACCCTTCACGATGGTGGTGATGGGCAGCGACTCACGCACCGGCAAGGGCAACAAGGGATACGGCAGTGCGCAGAAGTTCGGCGACGTCGAGCGCAGCGACACCACGATCGTGTTCCACGTCAACGCGGACCGGTCACAGGCGATAGGCGTCAGCATCCCCCGCGACACCCTGATGATGCTCCCGGAGTGCACCAAGGACGGCAAGACGGTCGGTGGCTACGAGGGCCGCTTCAACGAGGCGATGGTCAACGGTGGTCCCGGCTGCGTTCTCAAGGCGGTCGAGTCCCTCAGCGGCATCCCGGTCGATAACTTCATGGTCATCGACTTCGGCGCCTTTAAGCGCATCACCGAGGCCATCGGGGGCGTCGAGATCTGCCTGCAGGAAGACGTCAACGATCCACTGAGCGGTCTGAACCTCGACAAGGGACTGCATACCGTCACCGGTGAAGAGGCCCTGGCCTTCGTGCGTGCCCGCAAGACGCTCGGCGATGGCTCGGACACCTCGCGCATCCGCCGCCAGCAGGCGTTCTTGTC
>CAJXUJ010000178.1 GCA_913061025.1 uncultured Actinomycetes bacterium
CCGTTGATAAACGATGGCGATTCATCAGTAGACAGGTCGGTGGCGAGCTGCACCGCTTCAGAGATCGCAACACCATCGGGTACTTCGTCACTGAACGCGATCTCGAAGGCACCTAGGCGAAGGATTGCGCGGTCCACCATCGGCATTCGGTCGAGTGCCCAGTCACGCGAGGCTTCATTGATCGCCGCGTCGATCGCCTCTGCATTCGCGCGAACACCTTCAACGAGCGTCACGGTGTAATCGTTGAATGCCGGCTCCCCCGCCTGCTCCCGACGACGAATCTGATCCGCGAGAACCATGCCCACGGGAACCGACTTCGAATCCGCCTCGAACAGGATGTCCAAGGCCCTCTTGCGGGCCTTGCTGCGAGCGGCCATTTAGTCGTTCACGCGGCCGAGATAGGAACCATCGCGGGTATCGACCTTGACCTTGGTGTCCGACTCGACGAACAGCGGAACCTGGATCTCGGCGCCCGTTTCCAAGGTGGCGGGCTTGGTGCCACCGGTCGAACGGTCTCCCTGCAGACCGGGTTCGGTATAGGTGATCATCAACTCGACCGATGCAGGGAGTTCCACGATGATCGGTGAGCCCTCGTGCAGCGAGACATTCGCGTTGTTGTTCTCCAGCAAGTACTTCTCTGCATCACCGACGACTGCACTGGGAACGGGGACTTGGTCATAGGAGGAGGTGTCCATGAAAACGAAATCGTCACCGTCGCGATACAGGTACTGCATCTCACGACGATCGACGGTTGCAGTCTCGACTTTGACGCCAGCGTTGAAGGTCTTGTCCACGACCTTGCCGGAGAGGACGTTCTTCAACTTGGTCCGAACGAACGCACCACCCTTTCCGGGCTTGACGTGCTGGAACTCAACCACGGTCCACAATTGACCGTCGATGTTCAGTACCAGGCCGTTCTTCAGATCATTGCTCGTTGCCACGTTCAGTCTCCGGTCTTCGTCGTCGGGTCGGGTCAGCCGACGACGGTGAGGTCATAGGGCGCTCGCGTGAGCAATAACCCTGGATCATCCACGACGATCGTGTCCTCGATCCGCACTCCGCCTTCGCCGGGAAGGTAGATCCCGGGTTCGACGGTTATCGGCGTTCCGGCGGAGATCGTATCGGCGTTGGCCGCATTGACCATGGGTGCCTCATGGATCTGCAGGCCGACACCGTGACCCGTGCCGTGGGTGAAGTACTCCGCGAAGCCTGCCGAAGCAACGACCGACCTCGCCGCTTGGTCAACGTCACGAGCGCTCGCACCGGGTACGGCGGCATGGCGTCCAGCAGCGTTGGCAGCGCGAACGGTGTCATGCATGAGGGACTGCCGCGCGGTTGGTTCGCTACCCACGACAAAGGTCCGCGTCATGTCGGCGTGGTAGCCCTGAACAAGGGCCCCGCAGTCAATGACGAGGAGGTCACCCGAGGCAAGGGGCGTGCTCGTCGGCTGATGATGCGGGATCGCAGAGTGGGTACCTGCCGCGACGATGGTCGGGAATGATCGATCGTCGGCCCCCAAGGCTCCGAACCGGGCTTCCAGCCGACGGGCTATCGAAATCTCCGTATCGCCTATTGCGATGGCCGCGGCCTCTTGCATCAACGCCTGCGCCGTGATCGAACACGCGCGTTCCAAGAGGTCGAGTTCGACGGAATCCTTGACAGCACGCAGGCTGTTGATCTCAACGGGGCTGACTTCCGGGTCGAGACCGAGTTCACGAAGCCGTTGGACATCAAGAAGTGATAGGCCGGGATCTACCGCGACGGCACGCGGGCCAAGTTCGGACGCAAGCGCACCCATAAGATCCCGATCGATGAGGATCTCAGCGCCCACTGATTCGTCGGCAACCTGATCTCGGTATCGGCCATCGGTGACCAGGAGACATCCGTGAACCCCGATCGCCATGGCTGCGTTACTGCCGGAGAACCCGGTGAAGTAGCGAATGGTCGCAAGATCACGAGTGACGACGCTGGTGACCTGCTGATCAGCGAGCAGTTGAACTGCCCTTGCCTGACGTTCAGCAAGGCTCGCAGCGAAGGAACTCACAGTTCGCAGTTATCAGTCGGCAAGCACGCCCACGAGCGCGCGCAAAGCCAGCCGGTAGGAGTCGGCTCCGAAACCTGAGATCGATCCGGTGGCCACACCGGACACGACGGAGGTGTGCCGGAACTCCTCCCGGGCAACGGGGTTGCTCAGGTGCACCTCGATGAGCGGCGCCGTGAGCATGGCGCAGGCATCTCGTATGGCGTACGAGTAGTGGGTGAACGCCGCCGGGTTCATGATGACCGGTACCGACTGATCTGCGGCATCGTGCAGCCATTCGATGAGTTGGGCTTCGTCGTTGGTCTGACGAACATCCGGCTCAAAGCCCAACGCTCGACCTTCGTCGACGATGAGGTCGACGAGTTGTTCGTAGCTGGTGTTGCCGTAGACGTCGGGCTCGCGTGAACCGAGGCGGTTGAGATTGGGCCCGTTGAGGACCCACACCGGCTGCGACGTACTCGACATAGGCGCGAGCCTACGCGCTCACGGCGCTGTAGGCGGCTTGCAGCAGGGCCGGGTCCGGTCCTTCCCAGAAGACGGGGTTCTGCATGCCATTGAGGACCACAAACCGCAGCAGACTGCCGCGCGCCTTCTTATCGAGTTGCATCGCTGGCAGCAGCTGATCCCACCGCCCACCGGCGTAGGTGGTCGGCAACCCCAATTGCTCAAGGATCGCCCGATGCCGGTCCACGTCCGACTCGTCGAGTCGTCCGCCGAGATGGGCGAGTTCGGCAACAAACATCATTCCGACACTGATCGCAGCTCCATGACGCCATCGATAGTCCTCAACCCGCTCGATTGCGTGACCGAAGGTGTGGCCGTAGTTCAGCGCGGCTCGACCGATCGCTCCGCCACTGCTCATCTCTCGGAAGTCGCCGCTTACGACGTCCGCCTTGACCTGAACAGCGCGGCGCACCAGATCAGGAAGCAACTCCCCCGCCGGATCAAGACAGGCGTCGGGGTGTTCCTCGATATCGGTCAAGACGCTGG
>CAJXUJ010000179.1 GCA_913061025.1 uncultured Actinomycetes bacterium
GTGAACCCAGCAGCCGTCGAGGCGATGGCCGAGGAAGGCATCGACATCAGCGCCGAGATTCCCAAGGTGCTCACCACCGAGGCGGTGCAGGAGTCCGACGTGGTGATCACCATGGGCTGCGGCGACACCTGCCCGGTCTTCCCCGGCAAGCGCTACGAGGACTGGGTACTCGAGGACCCCGCCGGCAAAGGCGTGGAGTCGGTGCGCCCGATCCGCGATGAGATCAAGCAGCGCATCCAAACCCTGATTGACGAACTCCTCCCCCACTGACCCCCACCAAACCTGCAGTTGTCGTCGCAACGGGTCAACGTTTGCGACGACAACTGCAGGTTTCGCCACGAACGAGACGATGGGGAACGAGACGATGGGGCCGCACCGGTGTGGTGCGACCCCATCGTGGGAGGCGGTGTTACTGGTCGTGCTGGTTGAGACCTAGTAGCGGTAGTGGTCGGGCTTGTACGGGCCGGCCACGTCCACGCCGAGGTACTCGGCCTGCTGCTTGTTCAGCTCGGTGAGGTGCACGCCCAGTGCATCGAGATGCAAACGCGCGACCTTCTCGTCGAGGTGCTTGGGCAGCGTGTAGACGCCGATCGGGTACTCGTCGCGCTTGGTGAAGAGCTCGATCTGCGCGAGCACCTGGTTGGTGAAGGAGTTGCTCATCACGAATGACGGGTGACCGGTGGCGTTGCCGAGGTTCAGCAAGCGTCCCTCGGACAGCACGATGATGCTGTGGCCGTCCTCGAAGGTCCACTCGTCGACCTGCGGCTTGATCGTCTTGCGGGTGATGCCCGGAAGCGCGGCAAGGCCGGCCATGTCGATCTCGTTGTCGAAGTGGCCGATGTTGCCAACAATCGCCTGGTGCTTCATCTTCTGCATGTCCTCTGCAGTAATGACGTCGAAGCAACCGGTGGCGGTGATGAAGATGTCCGCGGTGTCGACAACCTCGTCGAGGCGGGCAACCTGGTAGCCGTCCATCGCTGCCTGCAGAGCACAGATCGGGTCGACCTCGGTGACGATCACGCGGGCACCCTGGCCGCGCAGTGAGTCCGCCGAGCCCTTGCCAACGTCGCCGTAGCCAAAGACCACGGCAACCTTGCCGCCAATGAGCGTGTCCGTCGCACGGTTGATGCCGTCGACGAGCGAGTGGCGGCAGCCGTACTTGTTGTCGAACTTGCTCTTGGTCACGGAGTCATTGACGTTGATCGCCGGGAACAGCAGCGAGCCATCACGCTGCATTTCGTACAGGCGCAGCACACCGGTGGTGGTCTCCTCCGTCACACCCTTGATGTTGGCCGCGATCTTGGTGAAGCGGTCGGGGTAGTTGGCCAGGGACTCACGCAGCGTGTGGAGCACGACCCGGTATTCCTCGGAATCGTTCTCGTCGGCCGACGGAACAGCGCCAGCCTTCTCGAACTCGACACCCTTGTGGACGAGCAGGGTGGCGTCGCCACCGTCGTCCAGGATCATGTTCGGGCCTTCGCCGTTCGGCCAGTCGAGCACCTGCTCGGTGCACCACCAGTACTCCTCCAGCGTCTCGCCCTTCCAGGCATAAACCGGGATGCCCTGCGGGTCCTCGGGTGTGCCGTTCGGGCCGACAACAACGGCCGCGGCTGCGTGATCTTGGGTCGAGAAGATGTTGCAAGACGCCCAGCGCACCTCGGCACCGAGCGCCACCAGCGTCTCGATCAGGACCGCGGTCTGGATGGTCATGTGCAGCGACCCGGTGATGCGGGCGCCAGCGAGGGGCTTGGATGCGCCGTACTCCTCGCGCATCGCGATCAAACCGGGCATCTCGTGCTCGGCCAGACGGATCTCATCGCGGCCGAACTCAGCGAGGGACAGATCGGCAACCTTGTAGTCGGGGGTGCCGTCGGCTTTGGTCAAGGACATTCGTTCTCCATCATCGAAATTTCGCTTGTACGTGGGGGCTCACGACGACGAAGAATCTAGGGACGCACGCCGATGTGAGCGTCACGACGGGAACCAGGGCTCCGGACCATCGGCGACGGGCAGAATTGTGCCACGGAACCCGATTGATCGCCGGTTGGGACCCGCGAATGGCGGATACGGCTAGGGAGCAGCCGGAGCAATCACGGCGATCGCCAGGCCCCTCGCCGCCACATCTATGGGCCCTTCGCCCGCTGTCACCGCCACTGCTGTTCCCTGATCGGCGGTCAGGTTCTCCCCGGCTGTGCCGACGTCGACCGAACCCTCGACGGCAACCACCAGCCGGTAGTCCCCGGACTCCAGGCGAGCGGAGCCTGCGCGGACTACCTGCAAGCCGAACGCCGCACCGGTCGGCTCGATCGTGTCCGACCCGGACAGGAACTGCGCCGGGGTGGAGAAGTCCAGGATCTTCAGGGCGTGATCGACGTAGACGGGCTTGCCAGTAAGGCCAAGGCGCAGGACATTGTCCGAACTCGTCATCACTTCGAATCCGACTCCGCGGACGTAACTGTGTGGGATCCCCGGTGCTAGGTAGACCGCTTCACCGGGCGCGAGGGTGGTGAAGTCCAGCAGGGGGGTGAGAAGCACCCCGATGTCTTCGGGGAAGTCGGCAACGGCCTGTGTATACGCCGCTACCTCGGCGTCTGTCATGACCCGACTCATGGCACCCGAGGAGTTCGCCTGCTCGACTGCCGCCGGTAGTTGCGCCACCAGACGCGGAGCATCGCCTCGGTGTTCACAGATCATTTGGATGGCAGTCACGCGGTCATCGGCATGCAGCGCCGACGCGGCAAGACCGAGCCCCTCAACTCGTTCGATGATCTCGGCGGCATCAGAGGAAGGACGCCAGCCCACGAATGCGTCAAAAGGCTCGAGGGCGACGAGAACCTCTGCCTTCTCGAAGGAGTCGGCCAGGATCTGCGGGCCAGCCACCTGCTGCTTGGCCCACATCTCTTCAGCCTGGTGCGCATTCGGATGCACCTGCACCGAGAGCGGTTGGGCAGCAGCAAGAATCTTGGCCAGTACCGGGGCCTGGTCGCGGGTGAGGTGATCGGCAAGTGTTGCCGACGGTTGGCCGCCGG
>CAJXUJ010000180.1 GCA_913061025.1 uncultured Actinomycetes bacterium
GAACCTGATCTGGGTAATGCCAGCGCAAGGGAGGAATCATGAAGCGCATTCCCGTCGTAGCACTCGCAGCTCTGTCCGTATCGGCACTCGTCTTGAGCGCCTGCGGTTCGGATTCGACATCGAATTCGGCCGATCCAAGCGACTCGGAGACCGCCACGAGCGGCCCTCGAACAGTCCAACTACTCACGCACGATTCATTCGCGCTGAGTGAAGACGTAATCGCCGACTTCGAGGAATCCAGCGGCATCACACTCGAACTCGTATCCGGAGGCGATGCCGGATCGATGGTCGCCGGGGCGATCTTGGCCGCGGGCGCTCCCACCGCCGATGTCATCTTCGGTGTGGACAACACGTTGGTCACTCGGGCTCTCGAAGCAGAGGTATTCGAGCCTTACACGGCCTCAGACGCCGAAGCCCTACGTCCGGCGCTCGCGGAGCAAACGTTCGATGGACGCGTCACGCCGATCGATTTCGGTGACGTGTGCATCAACATCGACGACACCTGGTTCGAGGCCGAAGGCATCGCTCCCCCGACCACACTCGACGACCTCGCCGATCCTCAGTACGCGGACCTGCTTGTGGTGCAAGATCCCGGGACATCCTCGCCCGGCCTCGCCTTCCTGCTGTCGACGGTCTCGCGGTACGACGAGGGCTGGACCGACTACTGGCAACGACTCTTGGACAACGGGGTGAAGGTCGCCGGATCGTGGAGTGACGCGTACTACGGAGACTTCACCTTCGGTGGCGGTGGCGATCGTCCGATCGTGGTCTCCTACGCCACGAGTCCGCCGGCCGAGATCGTGTATGCCGAGGGCGAGCCGCCGGAGACTCCATCAACGTCGGTCATGACCGACGGCTGCTACCGCCAGATCGAATACGCCGGCATCCTCGCGGGTACCGATGAACTCCAGGCGGCGCAGCAGGTCATCGATTGGCTCCTCTCTCCCGAAGTGCAAGCGGATATTCCTTTGAACATGTTCGTGTTCCCGGCCCGTGACGGAATCGCGTTGCCCGAGGTGTTCGAAGAGTTCGCTCCGCAGGTCGATGACGCCGAGCAATTGCCTTCGGACTTCATCGCACAAAACGTCAACGACCTTCTCGCGCAGTGGGGTTCGGTGATGGGCCGCTAGGCGCCCCGCCTTGCGATGACAGCACGGAGAGTTCGATGACGGCACCGGGGTGGTTGCGCTGGGCGTGGCTCGCCCCGGCCACCTTCATCGTTGCTTTCTTGCTCGTCCCTCTGGTGTCGCTGCTTGCTCGCGTGGTGACACCCGGGACGTTCGACTACCTGGTCGACCCTCTTCCGTGGCGGGTCGCCGGGTTGGCGACGGCGCAGGCGCTCACCAGCACCGCGTTGGCACTAGCCATCGGACTTCCGATGGCGAATGTCCTGACCCGCTATCGCTTCCCGGGTCGTCGCTGGGCGTTGGCGTTGGCCACCGTGCCTTTCGTTCTGCCGACGGTGGTGGTGGCGCTCGCGTTCCGCGCCCTTCTTGGATCGAGCCTCGGCTCGGGATTCGTCATCGTCGTTCTCGCGCACGCGTACCTGAATATGGCGGTGGTGATCCGCATCGTCGGCGCACGGTGGTCCACGATCGATCCGCGGGTCGAGACTGCAGCGCGCACTCTGGGAGCGAACAGATGGGTGGCCTTTCGCACCGTCACACTGCCCTCCCTCGGGCCGGCCATCGCCTCGGCCGCGGCGATCGTTTTCGTTTTTTCGTTCACCTCGCTAGGCATCGTGCTGCTGCTCGGCGATTCATCAACCCGAACACTTGAAGCGCTCGTGCTCCGACAGACATCGATCCTGTTGGACTTCCAGGGAGCCGCGGTGAGCGCGGCGATCCAGGCCGTGGTGGTCGGATCAGTCCTGCTGTGGGCGGCGAAGCAGGGGACCTCCGTCGCCTCCGGGGGAACGCGCACCTTTCGGCTGATACGACCCCGCGGAACTGCACGCATCGCCGTTGCAGCGGTAGCAGTGGTGGCCGTTCTCATCGTGCTGGCTCCGGTGGCGTCACTGGTGTGGGCGTCGGTGCACTCGTCATCGGGATGGACAACAGCCTGGTGGTCGGCGCTCTTCGGTTCGACCACCATTGACGCCGGCAGCACCCGCATCGGGTCGCCGCTTGCCGCGATGGGACGGTCCATCACGTTCGCGTTGATCACCGGCCTCGTTGCAGCTGTGGTCGGAGGACTCGCAGCGATGTCGGTGCTCGCGCACCGGCTTGGCCGCGCCTTTGCGCTGGCCACGGCTCTTCCGCTCGGCATTTCAGCCGCGACGCTCGGGCTCGGGACACTGCTCGCCTACGGTCGGCCACCCCTCGACCTCCGGGCCACCGGACTGCTCGTGCCCATCGCGCACGCACTCATCGCCGTCCCCCTCGTCGTCGCCGTCGCCACCCCAACGCTGCGGGCAACCGATTCCCGTTTGGTGACCGTGGCCGCAACTCTGGGTGCGCGGCCATCACGAGCCTGGTGGACCGGATACGGACCGACCCTTCGAACGGTCATGATCGCCGCCGGTGGCCTCGCATGCGCGGTGTCACTGGGCGAGTTCGGTGCGGCGTCGTTCCTCGCGCGCGCCGACGGGCCTACCGTGCCCCTCGTGATCGCTCGACTCCTTGGCCGCCCCGGTGAAGCATCGTTCGGGGTTGCCGCGGCCATGGCCGTCGTGCTGGTGATCATGACGACGACCCTCGTCGCGGCCGTTGACCGAGGAGGTCGACGCGCATGACGGACAACGTTGGTTTGAAGAACGTTGACTTGAAGAACGTTGGCTCGAAGCTCGAGTGCGATCAACTCGTAGTCGGCTACGAGGCCCCTCTGCACGAACCGTTCTCCTTCACCGTTGAACCAGGAAGCGTGCTCGCCGTCGTGGGCCCCAGTGGCTGCGGGAAATCCACTCTGTTGGCAACAATCGCCGGCATCACACCGGCACTCGGCGGTCGGGTCCTGATCGGCGGACGTGACGTGACCGATGCACCCACCCATGAAAGACGCGTGGCGATGGTCTTCCA
>CAJXUJ010000181.1 GCA_913061025.1 uncultured Actinomycetes bacterium
CCCTTGACCATGATCGGCTGCAGTGGGCCGAGCGCGGGCTTGCCGTCCGCATTGCGCTGGAACCAGACGTTGAAGAACGCCAGGAATCGGTGCCAGGCGACACCCATGGTCGGCTGGAGTGCGACGGTGATCAGCCAGGCGAGCGAGACGGCGATCTTGAGGAACGCGACGATCGCGATGCCGTTCGCGAGTGCGGATTCGGACATGCCGGTGAGTCCGCTTCCCAGCCAGGCGGTGAACGGGAAGTTGATCGTGGTCGCCCACGATTCGCCCTGCTCGGTTCCGAGTGCGTACTCCATCGCGCGCAGGGCAATGACGCAGACGCCGACGGCAAGGATGGTGATCTCGACGTAGTAGGCCTGCCACATCGTCGAGCCGAAGAATCGTGAGTTGCGTCCCTTGGTGTCGGGTCGGTTGGTGAGGCGAACGACGATCAAGAACAGGATCGACAGCACCATCAGCCAGGCGAGTCCCTCGACCAGCCAGTTGAACGGCGGGAAGTGACCGATGATCGGAAGGGCGAAGTCCGGATTCAGCAACTGTCCGTATGCAGTGATCAGTGTGAGGAATAGGACCGCAAAGGCGACCAGGACTACCCAGTGGGCCGTGGCAACGATCGCCCCGACGGGCTGCTGCTTGAGCCGGCTGGCGAGTAGCGCCTCGCGCAGAAGAGTGGTGGTGCGCTGCCCGGGGTTGTCTGAGCGGCTGATCGGCTGGCCGCCACGGTAGGTGCGGACCATGCCCGAGAGCGTGCGAACGAAGAGAACGACGGCCACGACGGTGGCGATGACGGCGATCACCGTCAAGGCGGCGGTTAGTGGAGAACTCACGTTCGCACGGTACTAGCGACCGTTCCCCGTGCAGGTGCGAGTGGGCAAAGGGCGGAATCCACGGGAATGTGATCCGTATCACGTTCAGGAGCGGGTGACTGCGGGAATTACTCAAGGGTGGGCACCGTTATCACCTATGAGTCCAACCGACTCAAGTCTTATGCGCCTGGATTTGCATGCAGGCGAGCCTTGGGTCACACTGGAGTCACCAGACCACCCGGAGGGGTATCCCGACCGGAGAAGATGAGAGCAAGGAGACAGCCACCATGGCTCGAGCAGTAGGTATCGACCTGGGAACGACCAACTCGGTCGTCTCGGTCCTCGAAGGCGGAGACCCCGTCGTTATTGCCAATGCCGAAGGTTCGCGGACCACACCGTCCGTCGTTGCCTTCGCCAAGAACGGCGAGGTGCTCGTTGGCGAGGTCGCCAAGCGCCAGGCCGTCACGAACGTCGACCGCACGATCCGGTCCGTCAAGCGCCACATGGGCACCGACTGGACGATCGAGATCGACGGCAAGAAGTACACCGCGCAGGAGATCAGCGCGCGAACCCTGATGAAGTTGAAGCGTGACGCCGAGGCGTACCTCGGTGACTCGGTCACCGACGCCGTCATCACCGTTCCCGCGTACTTCTCGGACGCGCAGCGTCAGGCCACGAAGGAAGCAGGCGAGATCGCCGGCCTTAACGTCCTGCGCATCATCAACGAGCCCACGTCGGCCGCGCTTGCATACGGCCTGGACAAGGGCGAGCAAGAGCAGACCATCCTCGTCTTCGACCTTGGTGGCGGAACGTTCGACGTCTCGCTGCTGGAGATCGGTGACGGAGTAGTCGAGGTCAAGGCCACCAGTGGTGACAACAACCTCGGTGGTGACGATTGGGATCACGCGATCGTCGAGTGGATGGTCACCCAGTTCAAGAACGCGCACGGCGTTGACCTGTCCAAGGACAAGATGGCGATGCAGCGTCTGCAGGAAGCCGCCGAGAAGGCGAAGATCGAACTGTCGTCCTCGACGCAGTCCTCGATCAACCTGCCGTACATCACCGCGAGCGCCGAAGGCCCGCTGCACCTGGAGGAGACGCTGAGCCGCGCTCAGTTCGAGTCCATGACCGCGGATCTGTTGAAGCGCACCAAGTCACCGGTGGAAGCCGTCATCAAGGACGCCGGCATCAGCGTCGGCGACATCGATCAGGTTGTCCTGGTCGGTGGCTCCACCCGCATGCCGGCCGTTGCCGATCTCGTCAAGGAGATCACCGGCAAGGACGCCAACAAGGGTGTGAACCCCGACGAGGTCGTCGCAATCGGTGCGGCACTTCAGGCTGGTGTTCTGCGCGGCGACGTCAAGGACGTGCTGCTGCTCGACGTCACCCCGCTGTCCCTCGGTATCGAGACCAAGGGTGGCGTGATGACCAAGCTCATCGAGCGCAACACCACGATCCCGACCAAGCGCAGCGAGATCTTCACCACTGCTGAAGACAACCAGCCGTCCGTGTTGATCCAGGTCTACCAGGGCGAGCGCGAGATGGCGGCCTACAACAAGCAGCTCGGCACCTTCGAGCTCACCGGTTTGCCGCCGGCCCCGCGTGGCATCCCGCAGATCGAGGTCGCATTCGACATCGACGCCAACGGCATCGTGCACGTGTCCGCGAAGGACACCGCCACGGGCAAGGAGCAGTCGATGACGATCTCCGGTGGCAGCTCGCTGTCCAAGGAAGACATCGATCGCATGATGCGCGACGCCGAGCAGCACGCCGAAGAGGACAAGCAGCGTCGTGAGGAAGCCGAGGTGCGTAACAACGCCGAGGCGCTGGTCTACCAGACCGAGAAGTTCCTCGCCGACAACGCAGACAACGTCCCCGAGGACGCCAAGTCGAACGTCGAAGAGCCCTTGAACGAGCTCAAGAAGGCGATCGAGGACAACGACCTCGCCGCGATGAAGGCAGCGACCGACAAGGTCGCGCAGGCCAGCCAGGCCCTGGGTGCAGCGATGTACACCATGGCGCAGCAGGAGGGCACCGCTTCTGCAGAGGGCGCAGCTGAAGATGCTGCCGACGCTGCCGAAGACGAGGTCATCGACGCTGAGATCGTGGACGAGGACGAGGCCAAGTGATCAACCCCGGACATTCGGAAGAGGAGAACGCCGGCGAGGGCGTGCGCGTCAGCGACAA
>CAJXUJ010000182.1 GCA_913061025.1 uncultured Actinomycetes bacterium
CCGAGCTCGTTCATCTCATCGCGGCGCCTGCGGATCACATCGCGGTTGAAGCCCATCAGGAACTTCACTTCATCCGGGGAACGCTTCCAGTTCTCGGTGCTGAAGGCGTAAGCAGAGATGTGGGTGATGCCCAGTTCAATCGCACCGTGCACGCAATCGAGCAGACTCGCTTCACCCATCTCGTGACCCTTGGTGCGAGGCAGTCCGCGTTCCTTGGCCCAGCGACCGTTGCCGTCCATCACGATCGCCACGTGCTTGGGGACCAGGTCCTCGGGAAGCTTCGGAGGCTTTGCGCCCGAAGGATGGGGCGTTGGTTGCCGGGTGGGGCGCTTGGAGCGGCGGGCCATCAGGTCATCTTCACAGACTCGAGCATGCGGTTGGTGTGATCACGTGCGATCGACGAGGGGAAGGGAGCGCAGCCCACGCTCGATATGCCATTGCAGGAAGGCGGCGACCAGCCCGCTGGCTTCCTTACGTTCCCGGTCCGCCGAAGCATCGGCTTCCTCCCAGTCGCCCGAGAGCAAGGCACCGAGCAGGGCCACGGCCATCGGGCTCGGCGCTGCACTGCCCGGGGGCCGGCAGGTGCCGCAGACCATGCCACCGGCCTGAACGTTGAAGGCGCGATGGGGGCCAGGCTGACCACAGCGGGCGCACTCATCGAAGGACGGCGACCATCCGGCGACGGCGAGAGACCGCAGCAGGTAGGAGTCGAGGATCAGCGTTGGCTCATGTTCGCCGGCTGCCATCGAGCGCAGGCCCGAAACGAGCAACGCGTACTGCTGGACGCTCGGCTCGCGCTCCTCGGAGGTGAGGCGCTCGGCTGTCTCGAGCATTGCGGTGCCGGCAGTCCACTTGGCGTAGTCATCCGAGAGTTTTCCGCCAATCGGATCGATAGTTTCCACCTGGGTGACGTTGTCGAGGGACCGACCTTCGTAGAACTGAACGTCCACGTGGTTGAAGGGTTCGAGACGGGCGCCGATGCGGCTGGAAGTCTTACGAACACCGCGGGCCACCGCACGGATCCGACCGTTGCGCCGAGTCAGCAGGGTGATGATGCGATCGGCCTCGCCCAGTTTCTGGGTGCGAAGCACAATTCCCTCATCGCGGTAGGTCGGCACGGTACATTCTCACCGGCTGGATGAACTGCACGCAGATGGCGCGCCCGGGAGGATTCGAATGTCCGAGGATCCGACCCCTCCGGACGTCCCGGTGCGTGGCGAGGATGAGGTAGCTCCCCGCAGATCCGTGCAGATGGTGGCCCTAGATCCGAAGTTCCTGCGCAAGACCGTCCTGATCATCCTTGTCGGCATCGTCATCTTCCAGGTGTTCGAGTGGACCGCGCTGCGGTTGGCCGGCTTCCTGTTCAACATCCTGCTCGCCTGGCTGCTGGCTATCTCGTTTGACCCACTGGTCTCCGGGCTCGCCCGCCGCGGAATGCCCAGAGCGGTCGCGACCACAATCGTGGCCCTCGGCGTAGTGCTGGGGATCGGCCTGTTCCTGTTCCTGTTCGGTGGAGCACTCGCGGCCCAGGCCACCGCACTGGTGCTGAGCGTGCCGTTTGTCGTGTTGGATTTGGTGTCCTGGCTGAACGGGACGTTCGATGCCGGAATCGATCCGGCCGACATCACCGCGAACCTCAACCTGACAACGCAGCAGATCGCGGACATCGCCGGCTCGCTGGCCGGCGGCATCCTCGGTTTCGTCTCCAGCGTGTTCGGCGCGATTTTCTCGCTGCTAACCGTGATCGTCTTCAGCTTCTACTTCTCCGCATCGGCACCGCGCATCAAGCGTTTCCTTGCGTCCTGGTTGCGGCCCGATCGCCAGGTGGTCTTCATCGACGTCTGGGACATCTCAGTGCGTAAGGCCGGTGGCTTCGTAATCTCCAAGCTGGCGCTCGCAACGCTTTCCTCGGCCGCACACATTGCGTTCTTCTGGGTGATCGACGTTCCCTACTGGCTGCCGATGGGCATCTTCGCCGGGTTCGTCAGCCAGTTCATCCCGACCATCGGTACCTACATCGGGATCATCGTCCCGGCGTTCTTCGCTGCGTTCAACGATCCATGGGATGTGCTGTGGATCGTCATCTTCGCGACGATCTACCAGCAGATCGAGAACTACATCTTCACGCCGCGTATCTCCACAGCGACCATGGACATCAACTCAGGTGTGGCCCTGGCCGCAGTCTTTATCGGTGCTGCTCTGTTCGGGCCCATCGGTGCGATCATCGGTATTCCTCTGGTGGCCATCATCATCGCCGTCATCGAGACCTACGGTCGCCGATACGAACTTCACCCCGACCTCGACAAACGCATCTGATGCCGCTTGCTCAATTGAACCTCGCCCGGGCCAAGCACCCGCTGACATCTGCGGAGATGGCTGACTTCGTGGCGATGATCGCCGAGGTGAACGCAGCAGCCGAGGCAGCCGACGGCTTCATCTGGCGGCTACGCGATGAGGACGGTGACGGAGCTCTCGGCGTGCGATTGTCCGGAGACGATCCGGATACGGCTGACCTACTGGTGAACATGTCTGTCTGGCAAGACCTGGACGCACTTCGGGCATTCGTGATCGATGACCCCGGCCACCGCGCAGTGATGAAACGACGAGCCGAGTGGTTCCACCGCGCACTCGAACCCATGACCGTCTGCTGGTACGTCAACGAGGGCGAGATTCCCACAACAGCGGATGCCGAATCACGGCTTCGCGAGCTACGCGCGTCTGGTCCAAGCGACGAACTGTTCGAGTATTCGCACCGGGGCTAGAAGCCGCGCTCAAAAACCAAGGCGGCGAAGCTGCTTGGGGTCCTTCTGCCAGTCCTTGGCCAGCTTCACGTGGAGGTCGAGGAAGATCGGGGTTCCCAACAGGCGCTCAATCTGGGGCCTGGATGTTGCACCGATCTCCCGCAGTCGCGAGCCCTTCTTGCCGATCACGATCGCCTTTTGGCTATCGCGCTCGACGTAGATATCCGCACGAACGTCGGTAAGTGGCTTGTCC
>CAJXUJ010000183.1 GCA_913061025.1 uncultured Actinomycetes bacterium
CGTCGCTCGACGGTGGCGATCTCGAAACGGTGCGCGAGGCGTTCGACCACTACCGCCCATACGTCGATGCGGTGAACATCACCGACAACCCCGCAGCTCACGCCCATGCGAGCAACGTCTCGATGGCGATCGCCGTCAAGCAGGTGGGCGGTGAGCCGATCATGCAGGTGGTGTGTCGGGACAAGAACCGGATCGCGGCTCAAGCAGATGTTGTGGGCGCCCAGATGCACGGCGTCACGAGCTTTTGCGCACTCACCGGTGACGACGTCACGGCAGGTGACGAGCCCGAAGCGCGTCGGGTCTTCGATATCGACGGCCCGCAACTGGTCTCGATCATGAACGGCATCTCCCGCGGGAAGTACCTGTCTGGTCGCAAGCTCAAGCACCACAAGGAACTTCTGATCGGTGCCGTCGAGAATCCCTTCGCGCCGCCGGTGGAGATCCGAGCCCGTCGCGCTCGCCTCAAAGTGGATGGTGGTGCGAGGTTCCTGCAGCTGCAGATCGGCTACGAGCCGGAGAAGCTCGAGGCATTCATCGAGGCGTGTCGTTCCAACGGGGTCACTAAGGACGCGGCTGTTCTGCCCACGGTGATCCTGACGAAGACCGCGGGCGCTTTGCGGTTCATGGAGGGCAACGTTCCCGGTATCCATGTGCCAGCGAAGGTGATCGATCGCGTTGCCAACGCTGCGGATCCGGCGGAGGAGTCCTATCAACTCGTGCGCGAGCAAACCGAGCACGCGTTGTCATTGCCGGGAGTGGCCGGGATTCACATCACCGACTTCCGTCATGACGACACTCTCCGGCGCCTGATCACCGACCTACAGATCGGACCGGCCTTCGAATCGTCCGAGAACTCAGCCATCCATCAGACCGCCTGACGGATTTACACCCACGAACGAGGGAGAACCATGCATACAACCGTCAGCTCCGCTAACCAGACTCTGACGATCGGATCCGATCAGCCCTTCTGCATCATCGGCGAGCGCATTAACCCCACCGGCCGCAAGGTCTTCCAAGAGCAGTTGCGCGCCGGTGATCTGTCAGCGGTGGAGAAGGACGTCGCTGACCAGGTTGCCGGGGGAGCGATGATGCTCGACGTCAACATGGGCGCTCCACTGGTGGACGAGGCGGCGCTGCTCGCCGAGGCGGTGCGCCTGGTTCAGAGCCTGACGGATCTCCCCCTATGCATCGACTCGTCTGTGGTCGAAGCACTGGAAGCCGGGCTCGCTGCCTATGAGGGCAAGGCCCTCGTCAATTCGGTCACCGCCGAGGACGAGCGGATGGAACTCATCCTCCCGCTCGTCAAGAAATACGGTGCCGCAATCATCGCCCTACCGAACGACGACAAAGAGATTCCGGAGGATCCGCAGCGTCGATTCGAGTTGACCCAGTACATCGTGGATACCGCCACGAGCAAGTACGGCATCCCGATCGAGGACATCGTCATCGATCCGCTGGCCATGCCCATCGGCGCCGACTCACAGATGGTCGTGCGGACACTCGAAACGATCGAATTGATCGCCGACAAGATCGGCGTGAACATGACCCTTGGAGCATCGAACGTCTCCTTCGGGATGCCCGACCGACACACCCTGAACTCCGTTTTCCTTCCCATGGCAATGGGTGCAGGATTGACCAGCGCCATCATGGATGCGCGCACCCCCCAAATCGTGACGGCAGTGAAGGCGGCGGACCTTATGCTCGGCAACGATGAGTGGGGCATGAACTGGATTTCGGCACACCGGGCACGCGAGGCAGCGCAGGGGTAATGACACACGATCAGTCAGCAGATCCGACCGATGACGGTCAGGAGCTGGACACGACTGTCTTGATCGAAGATCCCGGACCGGAAGTCCCCTCACTAGAAGACCCCGGACCCGAGGAGGTCGCCCGCGTTTCCGTTGTCTTCGAACCGTCGGGCAAGCAGGTGCGCGCGCCCGTGGGCGTCAATGTGTTCGACGTTGCCAGTTGGAACGCGATCGCTGTCGATTCCACGTGCGGTGGCCACGGCACCTGTCGAAAGTGTCGGGTCCAAATCCTCGAAGGTGAAGTGCCCGCGGGTGGGGTGGACGCTCGAGCCTTCACCGAAGAGGAAATGGAGAACGGCTGGCGGCTCGCCTGTCAAGCCGCGGCGTGGAGTGATCTGCGAGTCCATGTCCCACCCCTGACCACACGGCCCAAGGCATCGACCGTGGGAGTTGGACGTCAGGTCATCCACCGGCCGACCGTGCTTAAGCGCTTCCTTGAACTCCCCGAACCAACCCTCACCGATCAGCGCCCGGATTTGCGCCGCGTGATGGACGGCATCACGGACATGGCATCGGGTGCGGACCCGCAGGTCCTGCGTGGTTTGCCGAAGGTCCTGCGTGCCGCGGACTTCAAAGTCACCGCCGTTGTGGTCGACGACATCCTCGTTGCGATCGAGCCCGGAGATACAACGGACCGCGTCTTCGCCATCGCCTACGACCTCGGAACCACCAGTGTCGTGGCGACGTTGGTCGATCTGACGAATGGCATGCCGCTGGCGGTGTCCTCGATGCTGAACAAGCAGCAGCGATACGGCGCGGACGTGATCAGCCGGATCAGCGCCACCATGCTCGACCCCACTGCCCTTGAGTCCCTGCAGGCTTTGGCCCACGAAACACTGGATGAGCTCACCGAGGAGGTGTGCACCGAGGCTGGCGTTGAACGCGACGAGGTCTACCAGGTTGCGGTCGCGGGGAACGCGACGATGGTGCAGATCGCCCTCGGCATCGACCCCGAACCACTCGGAGTGGCCCCGTTCATCCTGGCGGCCGAGGATTATCCGGATGTCAAGGCGAGTGAACTCGGCATCAAGGTCAACGCTCGAGCTCGCGCCTGTCTTTTCCCCGCACTCGGTGCATACGTAGGAGGGGACATCGTCGCGGGTGCCCTGGCGTGCGGCATGGATCGCGATCAGCGCGTTCGATTGTTCATCGACGTCGGCACCAACT
>CAJXUJ010000184.1 GCA_913061025.1 uncultured Actinomycetes bacterium
GGGAAACGCACGCACCGTTATGCCGACGTCCTCGCAGGCCTGCGCAAACTCCTCGGTGCGATCACCGAGGCGCAGCCAAATGAAGTTCGCGTGGCTCGGGTGAATCTCCCACCCTTGGTCGGCAAGCGCCTGCCACACCCGATCCCGCTCCGCGGACAGATGGCGAACGCGGTCGAAAAGTTCGCCTTCACACTCCAGGGCCGCCAGCGCGGCCTCCTCGGCGATTGAAGAAACACCGAACGGCAACGCGGTCTTGCGCATTCCCTCGGCGATGGGCTCTGGCGCGATAGCGAATCCGACACGCAAACCCGCAAGTCCATAGGCCTTAGAGAACGTGCGCATCACCACCACGTTGTCGCGCTCACGGAAGAAGTCGAGGCCATCGGGAACGTCGCTATCGCTGATGAACTCTCGATAGGCCTCGTCCAGTACGACGATCACATCCGACGGGACAGCATCCAAGAACTCGACGAGTTCGTCTCGTCGTACCGCTTCACCGGTTGGATTGTTGGGGTTGCACACGAAGACAACGCGCGTGGTGTCGTCTATCGCCGCGAGCATTGCCGGTAGATCGTGTCGCTCATCAGGGAGCAGCGGTACCTGCACGCTGCGGGCACCGGTCATCTGCACCCAGATCGGATAGGCCTCGAAGCTACGCCAGGGATAGACGACGGTGTCTCCCGGTCCCACTGCAGCCAACAACAGTTGGCCCACAACAGCCACGCTTCCCGTGCCGAGGGCAATCTCGGATTCGCGGACGTCGAACCGCTTCGCCAACGTTGCCGTCAATCTCCGGCTAAACGGATCGGGGTAGCGGTGCACGTTGGCCGCCGCGCGCTCGATGGCCTCGCGAACCGCAACGGGTGGCTCGAAGGGTGTCTCGTTACTCGAGATCTTGTACGTGGTGATGTCGGTTCGCGGTGCGGGCATCTGCCCGGCCTTGTAGGCGGGCAGCGAATCGATTTCCGGGCGTAGTCGCGGTGCGGTCACGGCACCAGAGTAAAGGCGTGACGCACCCGCGCACGTTGCTCGCATGGAACCCGCAAACCTGGCAGCCTGCACACATGAATCTGCGAGCACTCCCGCTGCGCCGCAGACTCGCCTATGTTCTTGCCGCATCGACCGGGCTCGTCTTCATCATCGGTCTAATCGTCGGCATTCAATATCTCGCCAGTTACAACGGTGCGATGAACCTGCAGCAGCGACTCACGCCAGCCGCCGAGCTCGCGGACAATCTGCTGCTCGCGCAGTCACAGGCTTCCGGTGACCTCAGTGACTACGTCCTGACCGACCGCAAGCGAGCCCTCACCGCCTATGAGACGTCCATCGAGATTGCGGATTCGCTCACCCGCTCACTGGAGGCTACTTTCGAAGGTGATCCCGGGCTGCTCGGTCAACTCGCCGGCGTTCGCGCCGCGCAGCAGGTCTGGTTGAACGACGACGCCACTCCGACCCTCGCGTTCATGGCGGACGGAAAGACCAGCGAGGCCGCACGCGCGACGAACCTTCCCAAGGCGTGGGACTCATACGACTCAATGATCGCGACTACGACGGACTTACGTGATTCCATCGAGGAACAGCGAGCGAATGCGCGCACCACTGTCGATTCGTTTGCCCGGCAACTCGGCTTCTGGCTGTTCATCCTGGCCGTCGTCGTCGTTCTTCTCGTTGCCTTTGCCTCGATGGCTACGTCTCGCTGGATACTGACACCGCTCGTGCGAATCCGACGGGACCTGACGCGTGCGGCACGCGTTCCCCACACCCACCCGATTGCAACGCTGGGACCGCCTGAGCTGCAAGCGGTAGCTGGCGATGCAGAAGACCTGCGGCGCACATTGGTTACCGAGATCGACGACGCCAATGCAGCACGCGAGGGGCTGGTCCAGGACGCACCTTTGGTGGCCGCAATGCAGAAGGTGATGGCTGCCCCCACTTCAGCCACGGTGGATGGTGTGGTGGTTGCCGGGACCTCTACCTCTGCTGAGGGTGTCCTAGCCGGAGACTGGTGGGATGCGATCGCACTTGACGGTGGGCGTCTCGCGTTGGTGGTTGCGGACACTTCTGGTCACGGCACCGGTGCGGTGCTCACTGCGCTGCGAACCCGCGACCTGCTGCGAGCAGGCATCAACTCCGGACTAACACCGGCCGCATCCATGAACATGGCGCTCTCCGGTATCAGCGAGGACGGCAACTTCGTGACGGCTTTCGTCGGAGTGATCGACCCGAACGGCCACACGCTTACCTACTGCAATGCCGGCCACCAGCCGCCGGTCATCGTGACGCCCGACAAGGAGTCGGTGATCGTCGGCCGAACTGGACCGCTGCTCAGTTCCCTTGGCGGTGACTGGGCGGACCAGACCGTCGATTTTGCGCCAGGAACCCTCCTGTTGGCCTACACCGACGGCCTTATCGAGGAGACCTCGCCAAGTGGAGGGGATCTCTCCGCGGACGACCTCGGTCGGATCATTCGGGCCCTCGATGCCCCCATCCGTCAGGACCCCGCCGAGGTCCTCAACCGGGTGGTGTCCCATATTCGGGAACATGCGTCCGCGTGGCACCGTGACGACGTGACCGCTGTCGTGGCCGGTTGCCCGGTCATGGCACTATGACCGCCATGCGTAGATCACTTCCCCGTACTTACCGCGCCCTTGTGTCCGCCCTCACCTTCGCCCTCGTGGCAGGCCTGTCGCTATCGCTCGCAGGCCCCGCGCAGGCCAAGAAGCGGGGCCTGACCAATTTCGATTCCCTACGCGGCCAGATCATCCAGCAGGAGATGTTCGGTCTGCACGTGAAGAACGAGCAGTACGGCGTCTGGCCGGACATTCCGTTCGGATCGCTCCGGCTGTGGGACAACGACGTTGCCTGGTCCAACATCGAGGTCGCGCCCGGTGTCTACAACTGGACCAACCTCGACAACGCGGTGAACAACGCCCGCGC
>CAJXUJ010000185.1 GCA_913061025.1 uncultured Actinomycetes bacterium
CCATCTTCGCGATCGAGGACGGTCGGATCGACCGCACCAAACTGCAGTCCAATGGTGCTCTACAGATCGTGATGAAGGGCAAGAGCGGCAGCAAGTACTACTACGGCCACATGGACGAGGTCTTCATCAGTGGTGGTGACAAGGTCATCGCCGGTCAGGTCATCGCAACCATGGGGGATACCGGATCACCCGGTGCCGTTCACCTGCACTTTGAGTACTGGAGGAGCGGCGGCGAGTCGGCCGCCGTGAATCCGAAGAAGCTCATCAACCGCATCTGTCGGTAGCGGTTCGCCCTGGGTGAAACCAGGAAGAGTCGTCGCTGCTCAGGCGTTCTCCAGGACAACGAGCGCGGCATCCATGCCGCGACTTTCTGACCTGGAGGTATTCGAACTATGAGCACAGTCGTGCGCATGAACCCGTGGTCGGCCTTCGGCGCCGTCGATGCCGACTTTGAGAACCTGGTTCGCAAGGCATTCGGTACGCAAACGGCGTGGGTCCCACCAGCAGACATCGAGCGTGATGGATCCGATGCGGTCATTACTTTGGAAATCCCCGGTGTGGATGCCAACGACGTGAACGTCGAGGTCAAGGACCGGCACCTGACTGTCTCCGGTGTTCGCGAGCAACGAGGTAGTGAGGAGAACGACGACGAAGGAACGCGATTGATTCGTCGCGAAATCCGACACGGGGAATTCAGCCGCTCCTTCCGTCTTCCCCCGCACATCACACCCGAGTCGGTTTCCGCGAACTATCGCAATGGACTTCTCGAGGTTCGGATTAGTGGCGTACGTCAACCTGAGCCAGAGCCCGCGCGAATTCCGGTGACGACCACCGTCAGCGCGGAGGCAGTGAGCGAGTAGTCACGCAGGCACAAACACATCACTCAATGGAATTGGGGCGGACCATGAGGTCCGCCCCAATTCCATTTGCTCGTTGATCTCGTCCATCACCCGTACTAGCCTGCGAGACCTACCCGAGAGCAGAGATAAGCCGCCGACGTCAGGATTCCCGCTAGCAATGGCTGATGCATCACAGCAAGTCGAGACACCGGAACAGAAGAAGCGAGCACTCAATAGCGTCATCTACGGTTCTTCCGGAACCGTCATCGAGTGGTTCGACTACGGCCTCTATCTCTACCTAGTACCAGTGGTGTCACCACTGTTCTTTCCGTCAAGCGATCCGATCTTCTCGGTGCTTGCGACCCTGGGCGTTTTCGCTGCGGGCTCCATCCTGCGAGTGGCCGGAGGTGCCTTCTACGGGAGCATCGGTGACCGCCTTGGACGAAAGCGGGCCCTCGTTCTGTCGATCATCCTCATGACCGTTCCCATGGTGCTGATGGCCGTGCTCCCGACATACGCGGCAATCGGGATCCTGGCTCCGATCCTGTTCACCGTGATGCGGATGATCCAAGGGTTCTCGGCCGGCGGCGAATACTCCGGCGCGATGGTGCAACTCGTCGAGCAGGCACCACCTCGCCGGCGAGGATTCATCACAAGTTCCGTTGTCTTGACGTCGGGCATCGGAATCCTGCTCGCGTCCGTCTCTGTGTTGATCATGCGCAATGTCCTGGACCCGGCGCAGATCAGCGATTGGGGCTGGCGAGTCCTCTACCTCTTCGGTGGCGTACTCGGCCTCTTCGCCCTTCTCATGCGGCGTCGAATGATGGAATCGGAGGCCTTCGAGAAGGAAGAGGAAGAGGGCAATACCCCGAAACAGCCGCTGCGCTACGCCTTCCGGTACCTCGCAAAGCCGATATTCATCACGGCCATCATCGCCGGCTACGGCAATCTCCTCTACTTCGTCATCATCGGCTTTGTGCCGGACATCCTCGAGGAGTACTCGCCCATTGATGATCGGGAGACCTTCCTCGTTGTCACGCTCATGACCGCGCTTTTCGCCTTCGCCACACCCTTCTTCGGTTTGTGGTCAGACAAGGTTGGGCGCAAGCCGTTGATGATCGCCGGAACCATCGGCTACATCATTCTGGCCATCCCGTTGATGTGGGTGTTCAGTTTCGATCCGCTCATCTGGGCTGTATTTGCGGGAATCGTCGCGCTGTTCTTCCTCATGCTGTTCTACGGACCTTTGATGGCCGTGGTTGGCGAGCAATTCCCATCGCGCGCCCGTTACTCGGCGCTCGCGACCGGTTACAACATCGGCTCCGGCATTATCGGTGGTACGGCTCCTCTGGTTGCCGCATGGACCATCACTCAATTCGGGACGCCGGTGGCACCCGCCTACTTCCTGATACTCGCCTCGATCGTCACGCTGCCCTTCGTGATTCGACTCAAGGAAACTCGAGGAATCACCCTCGAAGAACTTGATGCTGATGCACCGGAGGCCGAGTGGGATTCACAATCCACGACGTGATTTAGGGGCTTACTCCGGTCCGTGTAATCATCACACCGTGCGCCAACGCTCTCGGATCGCAATATCGGCGGTAACCGTTGCCTCGCTCGCACTGCTGGGAGCTGCGCCCGCGTGGGCTGTATCGGCGTCACCATCAGCAATATCCGTCGATTGCGATCAGGCGAACGGTGTCGAAGACACGACCATCACCGGGCAGATCGGTGACACCTTCACAGTGGAGAACACGGCGAGCACCAAAGCCTGCACGCTCAGCTCATTGACCGGAATCGTCACCGCAACAGGCGTTTCAGGTAATTCGCTGAATCCGGCTACCACCTCCACCATCACTATCGTGGGCCCCGGTTCATTCACGATTACTCCGACCGCCACCGGTGGTCTTCCAGGAACGTTGACCGTTGTCATCGGTAATCCGACGCCCTCGTCGGAATACGTCATCACTTTCGATGGGAACGGTGGTAACTGCTCGAGCAACCCCCTCGTCGTCACAGCAGCCTCGAATGATTGGTACGAAGTCCCTACTGAGGGAACTGGACCCTTCCAGTGCTACCGCGATG
>CAJXUJ010000186.1 GCA_913061025.1 uncultured Actinomycetes bacterium
CCCGTGCCCGCCACCTTTGGTCGGGACCGAGATGTGCGGAAGACCGAATCCCACGATCAGTGCAGCAATGATGACCACAACCGCCGAGATGATCGAAGTGATATGGCTCGCGGCCAGGAAGTCTGCGAACGCAGCATCACGCAGCGGGGAAAGGATCGCCTCCGGGACGCCAGACTCGGCCGCCGAAGTAAGGATTCCTTGCGTGGCAACGATTGACTCGCTCGCCGCAGCGAAAGCCTCATCCGGCAGAGCCTGGCCGGCACCATCGGGTAGTTCGGTAACACTCGCGGACAGGTTGGCCGCGTACTGAGTGGCGAGCACAGTGCCGACAACCGCTACACCGAGCGCTCCGCCGACCTGACGCACGGTGTTCTGCACAGCAGATCCAGCACCGGCCCGCGCTAGCGGCAACACGTTCTGCATGACGGTCGAAGCCGGAGCGATCACATTGCCCATGCCCAAGCCGAATAGGAAGAAGACACCCAGAATCAGCCAGATGGGTGTATCGATCTGGATGAAGATCAGCGCCGTCAAGGCAATCGCCACGATGACCAGCCCGCCCGTCATCACCGGTCGGTATCCAAAACGAGCGACCGTCGTGGCGCTTCGCGGCGCGGCGAGCAACTGACCTGCGGCGAAAGGCACGAAGCACAGGCCGGCAATGAGGGTGTCGTATCCACGAAGAATCTGCAGGTAGAACGGCAGACTGAACGTGATTCCTGACAAGGCGAAGAACGCCAAAGAGACCGCGGCGATGCTCACGGCGTAGCCACGGTTCTTGAACAGGCTCACATCGAAACTCGGATGGTCGCTTCGAGCCTCGAGGTAGAGGAACAGGGCGATCACCGCGATGCCGGCGAACATCGGGCCGAGGACCATGACATCGATCCAGGTGCGCGTCTCGGAAGCGTGGATGATTCCGTACACCAGCAGAACCAGGCCGGTGATGGACAACAACAGACCCCACGCGTCCAACTTCCGCGCTACCGGATTCCGCGTCTCCGGAACCACCCGCCAGATCGCGATCAGGCCGATGATGACGATCGGCACGTTGATCAAGAAGACCGAACCCCAGGCGTTTCCAGTCAAGGGCTCAAACCACTGCGGGTTCTGCAATAGAGCACCACCAAGGATCGGCCCCAGCGCCACAGCCGCACCGACGGCTCCCGCCCACATTCCGATCGCCTTGCCCCGCTCGTGCGGTGGGAAGACGACGGTGATGATCGCAAGGGTCGTCGGCAGCACGGCCGCACCGCCCACACCCATGAGCGCTCGGAAACCGATCAGCATCTGTGGAGTGACTGCAAAAGCACTGGCAGCCGAGGCCGCGCCGAAGACAACGAGACCAATAACCAGAATGCGTTTACGCCCGTAACGGTCACCCAGCACACCCCAGGTGAACAGGAGCGCCGCGAAAACCAGGATGTAGGAGTCCACCGCCCAGACAAGTTCACCCTGCGAAGCATCGAGATCCCGCTGAATGGTGGGCAGGGCGATGTTCAAGATGGTGTTGTCGAGGACGACAACCAGAAGACTGACCACGAGCACCCCGAGAATGGCCCAGCGACGTGGATGCCCTTCTCCTGATGTCATCCAGTCATTGGCGCCCGAGCGCGCTGAATCCATGTAATTGTCCTTTGTGCGGCCGAAAGTGGGCGCCGCTAGAGCAGGTGTCCACAGGTAACCCCTTCACTGTACTCCCGACCTTGACTGGGCACGTGCGCCGATTTGTGGCATCCTGACACCGTCCGGGGACTCCGCAACGGAGCTTCGAGATTGGGGTACCACCATGTCTAGTCACGCGCCCGTTCGTCGCACCACGATGCGAGACCTGCAGCAACGCACCGATCAAGGCATTCCTTGGTCAATGGTGACCGCTTACGACGCGCTCACCGCCGGAATCATCGAAGGTGCGGGCGTGCCCGCACTGCTCGTCGGCGACTCGGCAGCGATGGTCGTCCACGGTCACGATTCGACCATCCCCATCACCGTTGACGACCTTGTGCCTATGGTCGCCGCAGTTGTCCGAGGAACATCCCAGGCGCTGGTGGTGGCCGACCTCCCGTTCGGCTCGTACCAGGAAGGTCCTGCACAGGCCTTGGCAACAGCAGCGCGCTTCATGAAGGAAGCGGGCGCACACGCAGTGAAGCTGGAAGGCGGCGAGGCAGTTCTTCCGCAAGTGGAGGCGCTCGCCAACGCCGGGGTGCCGGTCATCGGTCACCTCGGCCTTACTCCCCAATCGGTAAATGTGCTCGGCGGCTATCGCGTTCAAGGGCGCGGCGAGAGCGGCCAACGCCTTCTGCACGATGCCAAGGCGATGGAATCTGCCGGAGCGACCGCGGTCGTGCTCGAGGTCGTGCCAGCAGACCTCGCGGCCCAGGTGTCCGAGGTTTTGACGATCCCCACCATTGGAATCGGCGCAGGGTCTGCCACTGATGCTCAGGTGATCGTGTGGCAGGACCTACTCGGCTTAACCCCGGATCCGGCACCCCGCTTCGTGCGACGCTACGCAAACCTGCGCGACATCATGTCCGAGGCAATCGGAGCGTGGGTCGGCGATGTCGAGAGTCGGGAATACCCCGCACCCGAGCACAGCTACGAGTAGCACCGCGGGCTATCAAGCCAAGCGGACCTAGACGTCGGTGATGCGAACTCCCGCGTGCGCCTTGTAGCGGCGATTCATCGAAATCAGGTTGGCGGTGAACGCTTCCACCTGACCAGCGTTCCTGAGTCGGCCGCCATAGACGCCGCGAATACCCGGGATCCGTCCCGCGAGCGCCTGGACGATGTCGGTCGCCTCGCGGTCGTCACCCAGGACGAGGACATCTGTATCGATGGACTCAACTGTGTCGTCAAGCAACAGCACCGCGGAGATGTGGTGAAAAGCCGCGACAACCCGCGAGTCGGGTAGAACGCCTGCAG
>CAJXUJ010000187.1 GCA_913061025.1 uncultured Actinomycetes bacterium
GAGTCCACGCACTGCCAGGTGCGGATCGATTCCACCCGTGGATGCTAGGCGAACAGGCGTGAGGGGCTGAGTCGTGCCTCGGCGTCGCTCACCGGCTCGTCGTAGGTCAGCCTGGTGACCAGGTCTGCGGTGCCAGCGGCAAGCGCAGTGCCGATCATGCCGTGGCCGGAGGCGACCAGGACGCGGTGTGAGGTGGTCCGCTGGGGAAGGAAGCCGATGTAGGGAGCGCCGTCGATGCTCGCCGGGCGAACCCCCGTCCAGGGCTCCACCGAGGTATTCACCTCAGGGAGTTCCACGGCCTGTCGTGCTCGACTGATCAGTCCCTGGATTCGGTGCCCGACGATCTCTCGATCATCGGGCGTGGTCATTTCGTAGCGAGCGCTGAGACGCAGGCCGCTGGCCAGCGGGTTGAGTGCGGTCCGCTGATCCATCAACAGCATCGGACGGGTGGGCGGCGACTCCACACCCTGCAGCGTGACCGAGTACCCCTTGGCTGCGCGGATCGGGAGATCCACGTTGAGCGAACGAGCGACTGCTGGCGACCAGGCACCGGCGGCGAGAACGACGACGTCTGCTTCGAGTTGCTCCTCGCCGCTCGATGTCCGCACAACAGGAGCCGACGAAAGATCGGTCACGGCGCCGCCGATCCAACGGGCTCCGGCGGTTTCACTCCGCTGGCGCATGCGTAACCACAACTGCGATGGGTCCAACCCCAGATCTTCCGACAGTTCGATTGCTGCGTTGACGTTGCTGGTCAACCCGGGTTCGGCGCGAAGTTCGTCACGATCGATGTCGCGAACGGCAACGTCGTACTCGCGCATGTGCGCTGCTTCGTGCGCGGCGCGATCTTCCGCTCCGCTGCCGGTGAAGACTTGCCATAGACCGCGGGTATTGATCTCCAGAGTCGAATCCGAAAGAAGGAGCTCAGCGCTGCGGTGCAGGAGTTGATCCAGCCCGGAGTGGAATGCCGAGACGTTCTTGGCGTTGCAGTGTCGGGCGAACCCGATAAGCCAGTCCAGGGTGCCATTCCCGGGCCGGCTGGAGAAAGCAAAGGCTCCGTCGGCTTTCATGAACGAGCGCATGCCCTGCTTCACCATGCCCGGAGCCGCGAACGGAATCGAGTGGCTGACCACGATGTGACCAGCGTTTCCTAGCGATGTTCCGAACCGAGGCTTGTCAGCATCTACCACCGTCACATCGGCACCGCGCTCGGCGAGGAACGCCGCGCACGTTGCCCCGATGATGCCGCCACCGACGACGACGATCCGCATCGCCTAGACGTCCGAGAGTGCGGGCGCCCATGTGCCGGCTGCATTGAGCAGATCGGCGAGTTCCGCGGAAGTGGAAGTGTCCACGGCGGCTAACGGTGCCCGAGGAACTCCCACATCGAGCCCGCGCATCGCCATACCGGCCTTGACCTTCGCGTTGTAGGAACCGGACTCGATGAATTCCAAGATCGGCACGATCGCGGCGTAGGCCTCCGATCGCGTCGCGGGATCGAGCATCGCGATGTGGGCTGTGGGCAGGAGGTTCGCGATGCCGCCGATCCAGCACCGCACGCCGGCGTCGAAGAAGACGGGGGCGGCTGCGTCGGCACCGCACACGATGTCGATTGCGTCCCCGTATCGAGTAGCGACCTCACCGATGCGGTCGAGGTCACCGGATGCTTCCTTGATCCCGACGATGAGTTCCATCGGTGCGAGGGCATCGAGAGCCTCGATGTCGAAGGAGACACCGGTGCGCTGCGGGTAGTCGTAGAGCACCGTGGGCAGGTTCGCAGCGTTGACCACGGCCGACACGTGAGTTGCCAATTCCGATGGCGTGGGTAGGCAGTACGCGGGGGCGGCGACCATCAGGCCGTCGAGTTCGAGCGCCTTTGCTAACAGCGCGTGGTCAAGTGCCTGGTCGGTTGACATGCCACCGACGCCACCGAGAATCGGCACGGACCCGGCCACAACCTCCTTGATACGCGCGGTGACTGCTCGTCGTTCTTCTAGAGAAAGTGCGTAACCCTCACCGGTGGTGCCGCACGCGACGATGCCGTGCACTCCGGCGGCCAACACCGCCTCGACGGCAGATCCCAAGCGAGCCTGATCGACCCGTCCGGACTCGTCGAAGGGAGTGACGAGCGGAACATAGACGCCGGTGAGATCCACAGGCGTTGTTCTACCACTGTCCGAATTGGCCCTTCACGCCACTGGCTTCAGGCACGTGCCTCCTGGGCGAGAACACTTCGCACCGTGTCCTCGAGGGTCCCGAGCACGATCGGCCCGACGATCCTCACTGCAATGCGCCCCTGGGGATCCAAGATCACCGTCACGGGTAGGGACCGAGGCGGGATATCGGGAATCTGCGCGAACAGGGAACCGTCCTTGTCCACGATGCTCCGGTAGGGAGTGTCGGTGGTGAAGGCCAGGGCGTCATCAACATCGTCCTCGACATTGATCCCGACAAAAGTCACGCCGTCGCCCTCGAGGTTCCGCGCAGCCTCGGCGAACTCGGGCATCTCGCTTCGGCACGGGGCGCACCAAGTGGCCCACCCGTTGACCACGGTGACATCACCGAGCGAATCGCTCAGCGCTAGGGACTCACCTTCGAGATCGACACCGGCCAGATTCAGCGGTTCACCGCGTTCGGCTTCGGGGATCACGGTCATTCCGATACCCGGATCTGTGGTGAGTGTCCCGGCATCCACAGGGATCAGCGTTTCCTCATCGGCGGCCAAGACACCGCATCCGGCGAAACCGAGGGAAGCGACAGTCAACACGCTGGCCAGTGCCAGGGTTGCCGTCGGACGCTTCATGCGTTCAGTCTCTCCCGCTGTTCCTGTCGCTCCAAACGCCGGGTCATTCGTTCCTGCTCTCGCCACCATTCAATGGC
>CAJXUJ010000188.1 GCA_913061025.1 uncultured Actinomycetes bacterium
ATCAAAGTTCACAAGAATCTGCTGCCTCCGGCAGTGGCGTACTCCGGAATACACGACAACCTGCGTGCCCTGGGCCGCACTCTCTAGGAAGGATCGGACATGGATCTCAAGCTCGCAGGACTCACTGCGCTTGTCAGCGGGGGCACGAAGGGAATCGGCCGAGCTGCTGTCGAGATTTTCCTGGAGGAGGGCGCGAACGTTGCGTTCTGCGCCCGCAATGCTGAGGAAGTGGCCGCGGCTGCGGATGAGTTGTCGGCAATTGGACCGAAGGTTGTCGGAACAGCGGTGGATGTCGGCGACAAGGATGCCCTTGAAGCATGGGTGGCGTCGACTGCCTCTGAGTTTGGCGGCATCGACATGGTCGTCGCCAACGTCAGCGCCCTGGCTATTCCGGACTCCGAGGAGAACTGGGAGACGAGCTTCAACGTCGACCTCATGCACACCGTTCGCACGGTGAATGCGGCAATGCCACATCTTGAGGCCAGCGACCACGCCTCGATCGTGACCGTCTCGAGCGTGAGCGGTCGTGAGGTGGACTTTGCCTCCGGTCCCTACGGCACCATCAAGACGGCGATCATCGCCTACACCCAAGGTCTGGCGTACCACCTCGCGGAGAAGGGAATCCGGGCGAACACTGTCTCGCCGGGAAACACCTATTTCGATGGTGGTGTGTGGCAGCAGATCGAGGGTGGAAACCCGGACCTGTACTCGATGGCGTTGGGTCTCAATCCGACCGGTCGCATGGGGTCCCCGCGTGAAATGGCTGGCGGAATCGTGTTCCTGTCGAGCCCGGTTTCGAGCTTCACGACCGGTACCAACCTCGTCATCGACGGTGCGCTCACCAAGGGAGTGCAGGTCTGAGCACCACTCGACGCTTCCCCGCGTGGAGGGATCTCGCTCCCCTCATCGGTAGTCCGCAGTTGCGGCGCGATCGGTTGGCAGCCGCGCCGTCGCTTGCCGATGTCCGGGCTCTCGCTCGTCGCCGGGTGCCGCGTGCAGTCTTCGACTACGTCGACGGCGCAGCCGGTGAGGAGACGGGTCTTTCACTGAGTCGGGCTGCCTACCGCTCGTACTCTTTCGTTCCGCGGGTGATGCGTGATGTCCGCGACGTGGACACTTCGCGCACCATGCTCGGTAAGCGCAGTGCCCTGCCGATCGTTCTGGGCCCGACCGGTTTCACCCGGATGATGCATCACGCGGGGGAGACGGCGGTGGCACATGCCGCAACGGACGCGAGTGTTCCCTACGTTCTATCGACCCTCGGCACGACGAGTATCGAGGAGCTGAGGTCGCGCGTTCCGCACTGGGATCCATGGTTCCAGCTGTACCTGTGGAAGGACCGCGGCGCGAGCCACGAGTTGTTGGCTCGAGTTCGCGAATCCGGATGCGATGTGCTCGTTCTTACGGTCGATACGCCCGTCGGAGGTCTGCGGCTGCGAGACGAACGCAATGGTCTGTCTATTCCTCCGAAGCTGACGCCCGCCACCTTGATGGATATGGCGAAGTACCCGCGCTGGTGGTCCAACCTGCTCACCACCGAACCACTGGAGTTCGCGACCTTCCGTGATTCCGGGGGCACGGTCGCGGATTTGGTCGACCGGGTATTCGAACCGAGCATCACTACCGACGATGTCGAGTGGCTTCGGGGAGAGTGGCCCGGGAGACTGGTGATCAAAGGGATCCAATCCCTCGAGGACGCTGTCCTGGCACGGGATCTCGGCGCGGATGCTGTTCTGCTCTCTAATCACGGAGGACGGCAGGTCGAACGCGGTCTACCTCCCATCGAACTGCTGCCGGGGGTCGTGGAGGCATTGGACGCGAAGACCGAAGTCTTCGTCGATGGCGGTGTGCTTTCCGGGGCTGATGTCCTCATCGCCGTTGCCCTAGGCGCCACCGGGGTATGGCTGGGTCGCGCGTACCTGTACGGCCTGATGGCCGGTGGTCAAGCCGGTGTTGAACGGGTACTGAGCATCTTTGCGAAGGAGATCAGCACCAACATGCGGCTGATCGGAGTGACCTCTCTCGATCAACTCGATGGCACGTACCTGAGCCGCTAGCCCCAAGAACCGTCGGTGACGAGTCCGTCATCGACGGTGAGAGTCAGGCGGTCGGTTCGGTAGTCCATCGTCACGGCCTGGGGCTCGCCGTCGATGGTTCCCAACCGCCAGACATAGCCGGCTTCTTCGATCGCGGCGGTCGCCTCGTCCTGTGGCATCGGCTCGGCAATGAGTTCATCCAGGAAGGCCACCTGCTCAGGGGTGATGTTCATATCCGTTTCCTCTTCCGCAACTTGGCTGGATTCCTCGCTCGGTGTCGGGGCGTTGGTGGAGGTGGAATCCTCGGTGTCCGATGAGCACCCGGCTAGGACAGCAGCGCCGAGGCCTAGCGCAGCGACGACAGTGGCAACACGTGATGTGCGAGTGTTCATGACTACTCCGATTTCTTGTTGCGTGATCGTGCGATCGCGATGATCACGAAGACGATGGCGGTGATGAATCCCGCAATGGCGAGGAAGGGAAGCAGGAATCCAACGGCGGTGACGGCTCCCGCGGTGAGTGCGAGGAAGGCATTCCATCCGTTTTCGAGCCCGCCGAGGAAGTCGGGCGACACTCCGGGTCCCACGTCGCGTTGGTCCAGGTAGATGTAGGCCGTGGACATCTCTACCTGCCGGGTGAGGTAGTCACGCCGAGCAGTCAGGGATTCCAACTCGGCTTGCCGGTTGGCGAGCTCGCCTTCGACCGCGATGAGATCCGCGACCGATTCTGCCTGCCGCTGGAGTTCCTCGAGCCGGTCGATCGACTGCTCGAGGGCGTCGATGCGTGCTTCGACGTCGATCACCTCCACGGTGACATCCTGGGAGTCGATGCTGCTG
>CAJXUJ010000189.1 GCA_913061025.1 uncultured Actinomycetes bacterium
TCGGTATGAGTCCGTCACCACCGTTGGAGAGACCTTCGCGGACGCGGTGCTCGGAATTGGAGTAGCCGAAGGCGTGGACGGGGAAATCATCCACGTGAACGGCACCACGTGGCGTATCCCTGCCGATGGTGTTCCGCATCGCGCGCCGGCCGATCTCGGCATGCCGTTCGCGGTGGCTGCTTACGGCGGCACCCCCGTCACCCGAGATGTTCCTCAAGGCTCGTCCATGGCCGACGTCACGGCGCTCGTCGACCAGGTGCTGGCCGCTGAAGCTCTGCACCATGACTACCTCGTCGCGGCGGTGGAACTCGTGGGGGACTTCTCCGATGTGCTCCTTCGTAGCGAGCACGGTCAGACGCCGCCGTACCAGCCGCTGGGCACCGAGGGGTCGGTTACGGGGGAAGTTCGGTTCCCCTTTGATGCCTGGTCCGGGACGCTGGCCGGATTCCGGTTCCCCGATGTGGCAGACGACATCGTGATTCCCGGCCTGCACCTGCACGGCATCTCCCGAGATCACACCAGCGGCGGCCACTGCCACGAGATGACCGTGCAACGGGCGCGCCTGCGCGTATGGGTCGATGATGTCGAGGTCGATGTGCCCGGTTTGCCTGTTGCTGCGTGACTTTCACGAAACAATGCCGGCCTAGGGTTCCAGTTCGATAGCGAGGCGAATCGGCAACGATCGGTGGGAAGGGGTCGTCATGAGCGTGGATGCCCCGACGCCGGCCCCTGAAGGGACAGGCGTGCCCCTGCCCTTCGACGAGATGCTCGATGGGGACGATCCCCGGGCGTCGCACCGGTCCCTCCACCAAATCCTGACGTCTCTGGGGCCGTCGGACCTCAATGAGCGTGCCCGTCAGCGTGACGCGTACCTGGACCGACACGGCATCACGTTCTCCCTGGCCGGCCGCGAGCGCCCCCTACCCCTGGACCTGGTTCCTCGACTGATCACTCCGGAGGAGTGGGCCACGATCGAAGCCGGCGTCGCGCAGCGCATCCGTGCACTCGAGGCCTTCTTGGCCGATGTCTACTCCGAGGGTCACATCATGCGCGACGGCGTCATTCCCCGAGCGCTCGTCACGAGTTCCACCCACTTCCACCGACAGGCCTGGGGGATCGAGCCGCCGAACGGTGTGCGGATCCACGTCTCGGGAAGCGACCTGATCCGAGACGAGCAGGGTCGCTTCCGCGTGCTCGAGGACAACCTGCGCAACCCCTCCGGTGTCTCGTACGTTTTGGAGAACCGTCGAACCTTGGCCCACGTTCTCCCCGAGATCTTCGCTCGGCACCGGGTGCACCCGGTGAGTGAATACCCGGAGAAGTTGCTCGAGGCGCTTCGCGCGGCAAAGCCAACCAACGTCGACGATCCGACCGTCGTCGTTCTTACCCCCGGCGTGCATAACTCCGCGCACTACGAGCACGCGTTCTTGGCACGCCGCATGGGTGTGGAGCTCGTCGAGGGTCGCGATCTGTATTGCCGTGACCAGATGGTGTGGATGCGAACCACATCTGGACCTCGGCCGGTGCACGTCATCTATCGCCGCATCGACGATGAGTTCCTTGATCCGCTGCATATGCGGGCGGACAGTGTGCTGGGGGTTCCGGGTCTGTTGAATGTCGCCCGTGCGAAGCGGGTGACGATTGCCAACGGTGTGGGCAACGGTGTTGCTGATGACAAAGCCGTGTACCCCTACGTTCCGGAGTTCATTCGCTACTACCTCGGGCAAGAACCGATCCTCGACAACGTCGACACCTTCGATCTCTCCGATCCCGATCACCGGGCGCATGTTTTCGAGCGCATGGATCGCATGGTCGTCAAGCCCTCCGATGGCTCGGGTGGTTACGGCTTGGTGATGGGCCCGGATGCATCGGAGGAGGAACTCGTCGAGGTGCGCGCCGAGATCGAACGCGATCCTCGCGGGTGGATCGCCCAACCGGTGGTGACGTTCTCCACGTGTCCGACGGTTGTCGATGATGGCGCGATCGAGCCGAGGCATGTGGACCTGCGACCGTTCGCCGTGAACGATGGTGAATCGGTCTACGTCCTCCCCGGCGGCCTCAGTCGAGTCGCTCTTCCTCGTGGCAGCCTGGTGGTGAACTCCAGTCAGGGTGGCGGTTCGAAGGACACCTGGGTGCTCGACGAAGAAGGCCCACGTGTGGTTGCGCCACCCGCCGTTCCGCGAGCCGTCGTGATCGACACCGATGCACCAGAACGGCATGACGCGCCCAACCAGCACGAAGACCGACTCATCCAGCAGGAACGCCAGCAACAGCAGGGACCGACATGTTGAGTCGCCTGGCGGAGTCCTACTTCTGGCTCGGCCGCTACCTGGAGCGCGCCGAGGCGACCACCCGACTCCTTGCTGAGCATCACCAGTTGATGGTGGAGGACCAATCGGTATCCGAACTTCTCGCGTGTGCTGTCCTGCTCGAAGCGTTGACGTTGCCGCATGAGGATGTCACCCACCCCGATGAACTCGTTCGAGCGGTGGTCGGAAACGAGGAGATGCCGTCGACCATCATCGGTTCGGTCGCGGCTGCCCGTGACAACGCGCGGGCTGTGCGTGACTCGCTATCAGCCGAGACCTTCGAGGCCCTGAACACCGCGTACCTGTCGCTGGTGCGCGGTGTAGTCATTACGTCGTCGCCGGGTGTCACCATGCACCGCTTGATGGAGCGGCTGCTCACCGTCAACGGGGTCATCGAATGGACGATGCCGCGTGACGAAGCCTTCCAGTTTCTTGTCCTCGGGCGGGAGCTCGAACGCATCGACATGGTCGGTCGACTGCTCGCTGTGCGCCACGATCAGCTGTGGCCGTCGGCGGGTCCATCGGCCACTCTCCGAGCCGCCGGAGCGCAGACGGCGTTCCT
>CAJXUJ010000190.1 GCA_913061025.1 uncultured Actinomycetes bacterium
CGGCTTGCGGTAGTCGGGAATGACGTTCGCGAACTCCCGCATCGCCACGGAAATGAGATCGGCCTCGTCATGCGTCAGGGAGAGGTGACCTCCCCGATGCTCGGCTGCGCGCGGCGTTTCCAGCCCGAAGCCCAGTGGTTCGAGCCACTGTTCGAACAACTCGATCATGAGCGAGGTTCCGCGTGCGCACTTAGCTTCGATGTTCGCCATTCCGGCTTCGTCGATGATCGACAGGGACGTATCGACGGCGGTCAGGCCGACGATGGACGGGCTGGCGATTTGGAAGCCCCGCATGCCGGTTGCACGATCGAATCGCGGCCCCATCTCGAATTGGTTGGCTTGGCCGAACCATCCGTCGATGGGGGTTCGCAGCCGAGACTGAATATCGGAGCGGATATACATCCACGCGGGTGATCCCGGTCCTGAGTTGCAGTACTTGTAGGTGCAGCCGATTGCTAGGTCCACATCCCACGTGTCGAATTGCAGGTCCAGGGCGCCCACTGCGTGCGATGCGTCCCAGAGCAAGTGCGCGCCGTGCTCCTTCGCCAACGCCGTCAGTGCCGGCACGTCCTGACGGGCGCCCGAGCGGTAATTGATGACCTGCAAGCACACCAATGCGACGTCGTCGTTCAGGTATTGGCCCAACACATCGGGAGTGATGCGTTCGAACTCGGCGACATCCGGAGTCTCGTTCGGAATCGTCACGAGTTGCATGCCGAGGTCCGCCGCGATGCCCTGCAGGATGTAACGATCGGTGGGGAAGTTGGCTTCATCAACCACGATCGTCGAACGTCCCGGTCGATCCTTGATTGCAGCCAGGGCGAGGCGATAGAGATTCACCGATGTGGTGTCGGTGGCCAGCACTTGCCCGGAGCGGGCCCCGAGCACTGCGGAGCCGAGGTGATCACCGACGGTTTGAGCCATGTCGATCCAGTGGGCCCAGCCCGTGACGAGCTCGCCACCCCACTCCTCGACGGTCATTCGTTGGACGGCTTCGGCGGTGGCTTTCGGCAGGCGACCTAGTGAATTGCCATCGAGGTAGCACTGGTCAGGATCGGCGATGACGAAGCGATCCCGGAATATCGCGAGGGGATCGTTGGAATCGAGCGACCTGGCGTGTTCCAGGTCAACCATCAGTCGTCCCCGGCGGCAAGTAGGCGGTCCAGGGTGGACTGGGCCTTCGCGTTATCCGGTACGAACAGACTCACGATCTTCTTGCGGCCCGCATGTCCGGATTTGATATCGACCATCGATGGTGGAACTCCGAACTCGGCCGCGATGGCTGCTTCGATCGCGGCATTTGCTCGACCGGACTCGGCGGTCTCGCGAACAGCGACGATCAACTCGGGTGGTTCCCCGTGCGCTCCGCCGATTCGCGGACGAGAAGCCCCCGGCTTGGCGCGAACGGTGATCTTGAATTCCGGCATTGGGCCATCGTACGAACAGCTCACCGGGGATGGCCGGATATCGCCGTTCCGGGGTTACTCGGCGCAGATAGGCTGATGCATCCTGCGGCACAGCCGCTGGGGGCGGTAGCTCAGTTGGTTAGAGCCCCGGACTCATAATCTGGTCGTCGTCGGTTCGAGCCCGACCCGCCCCACAAACCTCAGATTTTCCTCCTATCCTTGAGGAGTGAAGGAAGTTGAGTCGCTCGAGGATGAGCGTGGCGTCGATGTGGCGCAGATTCGGGCGCTGTTGAGGCTCTCGCCAGCTGAGCGACTGGCTCACATGGTTGAAGTGGTGAACAAGTTGCAGGCCATTAGAGATCACGCTCAGGCTGCCCGTTCGTGACGTTCGATCCAGTATCAATCTGTCGCATCCTCAACGAGGAACAAGTCGACTACGTCGTCGTGGGTGGATTTGCTTCCGTAATTCTGGGATCACCCTTGCCGACAGAGGACGTAGACGTTCTCCCAGATCGATCTCAAGAAAACCTCGCGAGATTGGCTAGTGCTCTGAGGCGCATGAACGCCATGATCCGGACTGCGGATGAATCGGTGCCCACGACATTCGACGCTGAGTTCTTGGCCAACATGCCGGTCATGCTCAACCTCATCACGGAGTTCGGCATCCTTGACTTGACCTTCGAGCCCTCTGGGCCGCTCCATGGCTACGCAGATTGGAGTGCTGATGCGAGCTCCGAGGAAATCGCGGATGGCCTTGTCGTCCACGTGGCCTCCCTCGACGCGATCATTGACTCAAAGCGCGCCGCCGATCGAGCGAAGGATCACCGCGCGTTGCCGTACCTAGAGTCTCTTCGAGAGATCAGGCGATCGAACTCATAGTCTGGTTGTCGTCGATTCGAGCCCGACCTGCCCCACAAGTTCGGAGTGCACCGCCGAGACCTACAGCACGCGTCAGGAATTTTGGATCGTGCGACGTCGACTGCAGGGCTTGGCGCGGTGAGTGCTGCGATGGGTTGCGAAGGCTGGCCGATAACGTACGAGGAGCCCGAACATCAACTCGAACCGTCCTTGGGAAGTGAGCCTTCGTATGTGTCAGCAAGTCACCTGCAAGATCTGCCAAAAGAAGACCTGGTCGGGTTGTGGTCAGCACGTTCAGCAGGTGATGGCTGGTGTGCCGAAGGCCCAGCAGTGCTCGTGCACGGACGCCGATAGGGCGGCCTACAAGGCGGCCCATCCTGGATTCTTTGCCCGACTGTTTGGCCGCGCGTCCTCGAAGTAGTTCCGAGCCGTCATAGTCCGTCGGCTTCGGTGTTCTGGAGCTACTCAAGTCCCAGTGGGATGTCCTGGGTCACGGTGTTCAGTGAGCCGTCAGAGTCAGACCCCCACAGATAGACAATGCGGTGGTTGCCCATGTCCTGACGCCCCGGCTTGTTGA